>JAGLQT010000281.1 GCA_023136715.1 Gammaproteobacteria bacterium
GACAAAGGTCGCCAGACAATTTAATGGATTAATCAGCAAAGTATTAGCTGCCAAATACCTCGTAACCTCGCTCTCATATCTTGTTATTTTATTTTGTTTCTCACCGTCGATTATGGCGCATTCCGTTGGTAAACCCTCGGGGCAGGATGACCGGGAGAACGAAGAGCTTCGAATAGTGATGTCTGGTGCCTTTGTTTCTGAGAGTGGTATTAAAGTTTATGATGAGATAGCCAGTTATTTGCAGGAAAAGCTGAAGCATAAAGTTACTTTTGTCTCGGGGTTTTCCTATGCCACCATCAATTCCATGCTTGACTCAGGAATGGCTGATATTGGCTTTATCGGTGGTCTGTCATACATAATGAAACGCGATGTGCCTGAGCCAAAAATTGATCTTTTACTTGCCCCCGTTATGAAAGATCCAAAATATAAAGATAAGTCCATTTATTATTCTTACGTGATCGTGCATAAAGATAGCAAGTTCAATAGTTTTTCTGATTTAAAGGGAAGCCGGTTTGTTTTTAATGATGAGATTTCTAATTCTGGCTATAATATGCTCAGGGCGTATCTTATAGAGTTAGGTGAAACATTCGGGTTCTTCGGGGGAATTACTAGAGCCGGATCACACGAAGAGTCAATCCGTATGGTGGCCTTGGGCAAGGCTGATGTTAGTGCTGTGGATTCGCTAGTTTACGATTATGATTTGCTTAATAACCCTGAGTATGTGCAACAGACCAGAATTATTAAAACACTTGGACCAGCCGGCATTCCTCCTGTGGTTATATCGACAAAAATGCCGATGTCTCTAAGAAAAAAGATAAAGGATATTCTGCTTGGAATGAAAGATGATCCTGCTGGAAAGTTAATCCTGAACAAAGTCCTGATGGATCGATTTACTGTTGTGGAGGATAGTAATTACGATGGTGTTCGAGAAATGAAAAAACAGGCGCAGGAATCTGGCTACCTGGTGATTCGCTAATGAGTCGTTTTTTTCATGGGATTGATGCGAAGGAACTTAAACGCGGCCTTATGTTGCGTTTTACGCTTCTATTATCGATCTTCATGATCCTGTTGTCCGTCTCTTATGTTATTTTTTCAATATCTATTTCTGATAATCAAAATGACAGAATTTTATTGGACGTTGCCGGTCGACAAAGAATGCAGATTTATCAATATTCCAGTGAAATCAATTATGTACTGATAGGTCTCGCGACTTCAAATTTTAAAATGGCTTTCGAGGAGAAAAAGGAAGTTGATATAATGTCGAAACGCTTCGAAGAAATACATAATACCATTATTAATGGTGGCGAAATTGTTATTAATACCGCCGCTTCTGATCATGAGGATGTTACAGATATATTGAAGGCTAATCATTTAGTTATTTTCCCGCTAACAAATAAAAAAATACGCGACCAACTGGAACTGGTTGGTAAAGAGTGGCAGGAATTAAAACGAATTGCTTTGTTAAGTTTGAGGTCAGATACACATTCAATCTTGGGTAGTCGTTTTGTTCATCAGTTGCTTGATCAGGCGACTAAAGCAGTTGCTGAAATGGATCATGTGGTGAAGTTGATGCAGGATGATAATGCAATGAAGTTGAAGCAGCTCAATAACCTGGTGATAGCGATGGTTGTTATTGGTGCAGTCTTATTTTTAATGCTTATCTATTATGTTTACTCCAGAATTGTTTCACCGTTGGATAATTCAATCGGTAATCTGCAACTTACCATGGAAAATCTGGAAGTAGAAAAAATGCGAGCAGAAAAAGCGAATCAGGCCAAGTCAGAATTTCTATCCAGCATGAGCCATGAGCTACGTACACCTATGAATGCTATTTTAGGTTTTGGCCAGATACTGGAGCTGGATGCAGAGGACCTTAATGAAGTCCAGCGTGATAATGTTAAGGAAATTCTTGATGCGGGCCATCACTTGCTATTGCTTATCAATGATGTACTGGATCTGGCTAAAGTTGAATCTGGCGAGCTACAGGTATCTATGGAGAAAGTGCATATTGATGATCTTCTGCATCAGTGTATTACCCTGGTAGCTGCGCAGGCTGAAGCGCGTCAGCTGGAACTTATTGATCGCATCAGTTGTAATGGATACATAGTAAGTGCCGACTTTACCCGTCTTAAACAAGTAATGCTTAATTTGCTTTCAAATGCGGTCAAATACAACCATGAACAGGGCAGTATTACACTAGGTTGTGAGATCACTAGTGATCAACGTATCTGTATTCGTGTTACGGATACAGGGGGCGGTTTGACGGAAAACGAGATTGCTAAGTTATTTACCACTTTCGAGCGTCTGAATGTTGAACACAATGTCGAAGGTACTGGTATAGGTCTCGTCATCACCAAACATCTGGTCGAGCTCATGGGTGGAAGCATTGGTGTTGAAAGCACACCGGGCGAGGGTAGTACTTTCTGGATAGAGTTGAATCTATTTGAGCAGGCTTAAGTTTAGGATTGGCAGCAGCAGGTATGATCTGTTTATAAAGCTTAATCGGAGGTAAAGCCATGGCTATTTATCTGGTGCAGCACGGCATTTCACTAGCAAAAGATGTAGACCCTGAAAGAGGCCTGTCTGTTGAAGGTGCTCAGATTGTTGAACGCATTGCTCGAACCGTAAAAGACCACAAACTGCCCGTGAAAAAAATTGTGCATAGTGGTAAAAAGCGGGCAGAACAGACTGCTGATATTTTTAGTCAATATCTGCAAACAGTCGAAGTAGTTCAACAGGGTCCCGGCCTGTCACCCATGGATGATGTCATAGCCTTTGCCCAGAAGTTACAGCCAGAGTCTGAAACGATGTATGTAGGACATTTACCCTTTATGGAAAAACTCACCGGCTATCTAACTACTGGCAATGAAAACAAACCGGTATTCACTTTTCAAAATGGTGGCATAGTCTGTCTGGATAAATCGCCGAAAGATTCCAACTGGCAAATAAAGTGGTCGCTGATGCCAAATATTGGCTAGAGTATAAAAACTCGACTTAGGCGGGTAACAAGGTTGGATCAAATTTACTCACTACCTCAATTGAGCTGAAATTCTTATACTTTTAGCCTCAAACAATGAGTTTTATATGGTTTTGATTATTTTGTTTTGTGCTTGAATGAACAATAGCTATGCAGATTGGCAGTGTCCATATAGTATCTGTTATATGAAGGATGTAGAATTAGAGTTTATCCCTGTTAATTTGTGTAACAAATAGGGATAAAGATCAGCAGTAATATAAATGAATATTTAAATCAAGACAGGAAACGAACGATATGAGCAAAGGTACAGTAAAGTGGTTTGACGCAGCCAAAGGTTATGGTTTTATTACACCAGAAGATGGAAGCAAAGATCTTTTTGTTCATCATTCTGAAATAAAGGGCGGTGGCGGTTATGCTACGCTCAATGAAGGTCAGGTAGTTGAGTATGAAGTAGGCCAGGGTCAAAAAGGGCCATGCGCTACCAACGTCATTCCTGATTAGTCGTGCTAGAGTATTTTGGGTCAGAGTAAAAACTATCAGTACAACTCGCTAGTTTTTACTCTGATCCAAAATATAGCTTGAAATAAATCGAGTCACCCCTTTCCCCATTCTTTATTTACAAATAGATGCTTAAAGAATATTCACATTTACAAAAAAATAACGAATCATCTTCCAGGCGATGGTTCTCCGATGATGATTTTGATTTAATG
>JAGLQT010000282.1 GCA_023136715.1 Gammaproteobacteria bacterium
TTGATGAAGTACTGGGCGATGATGCGGGCGTTACCGGCATGCGCTTGAAAAACACTCAGGATGGCAGCACCAAGGAAATCGATGTCCATGGTATTTTCGTTGCCATCGGTCACGCACCCAATACCGGCATCTTCGGCGACCAGCTCGAAGTCAACAACGGCTATATCAAAGTACAAAGCGGTACTTCAGGTAATGCCACAGCCACTAGCGTCGAAGGTGTCTTTGCTGCCGGTGATGTTATGGACCATGTTTACCGTCAGGCAATTACCTCAGCCGGCACGGGTTGTATGGCTGCACTGGATGCTGAAAAATATCTGGATGCACTCGCACACAATAGTTAAGTTTAAATAAATGAAACTCAGCACAGTAGATTCCTTATCTACTGTTGACGCTACGCAATGGAATGCACTGGCCGATGACGATAATCCGTTTATTCAATACGACTTCCTGCACGCGCTGGAACAGCACGACTGTTTACAGAACTGGGGCTGGCAATCTCAACACATACTCATCCACAAGAACGATAAATTAATCGGCGCCTGCCCCGCTTACCTCAAGCACAACTCCTACGGTGAATTTGTATTCGACTGGGCATGGGCGGATGCTTATCAACGCAATGACCTGGAATATTACCCAAAACTGGTCATCAGCATTCCTTACACACCAGCTCAAGGCCCACGCCTGCTTGCACGTAATAACGATAAAGAAATAAAAACCAAACTTATACAGGGCGCACTAAATATTGTCGAACAGGAAAAACTGTCCGGCGCTCACTGGTTATTTTGTGAAGACGATGACATCAAGACACTGAAAAACAAAAATCTGATGATGCGTTTTGATTACCAGTTTCACTGGCAAAACCACGACTACGAAAACTTCGACGATTTTTTAGCACAGCTCAGTTCAAAGAAGCGTAAGAACATCAAACGCGAACGCCGAATTGTGTCCGACGGAAATATTCGCATGCGTGTAAAACAGGGCAACGATCTTTCTGAAGAGGAATGGAAAATACTCTATAACTTTTACCAGATCACCTTCATGAAAAAATCCGGCACCGCTACCCTTACGCTCGAATTCTTCCAGGCGATGGCGCATAAACTTGTCGCCATCTTTGCACAGCACGAAAATAAAATCGTCGCAGGCGCTATCTGCTTTCAGGGAAAAAGCACTTTATACGGTCGCCACTGGGGCTGTCACGAAAACTACGACAGCCTGCATTTTGAAACTTGTTACTACACCGGTATCGAATATTGCATTAAGCATAAGCTCCAGCGTTTCGAACCCGGCGCGCAGGGTGAACATAAAATCTCACGCGGTTTTCTTCCTGTAAAAACTCGCTCTGCGCATTACATTGCTCACGAAGGCTTTAGAGAAGCGATCAATGATTTCCTGCAGCGTGAAGCAGCAGCCATGTTAGATTATGGAAAAACACTGAACGAATCATCACCCTTCAGAAAAGCATGAACGATACCCCTATCTATTTACCGGATAATTTCAGCGGCACTTTTCCGAGTACACAACTCGCCCTCACCGAACCCGATGGTCTGCTCGCCGTTGGCGGCAACCTGAAACCAGAGACAATATTACAGGCCTACAGCCAGGGCATCTTTCCATGGTATAGCGACGACCAGCCCATTCTCTGGTGGTCACCCGACCCCCGTTGTGTTCTGTATCCAGACAAATTAAAAATATCACGCAGCCTGAAAAAAACGCTCAATAAAAAAATTTATGAAGTCAGGATGGACACCGCCTTCCGTGAAGTCATTCAGGCCTGCGCAGCTCCCAGAAAAGATGAACCCGGAACCTGGATCAACAACGACATGCTCAACGCCTATTGCCAGCTTCACGAACTCGGTTATGCGCATTCAGTAGAATGCTGGAACAATAACGAACTGGTCGGCGGCCTTTACGGCATAAAAATTGGAAACATGTTTTTCGGTGAATCCATGTTCAGCCAACAGACCGATGCATCAAAAGTCGCACTGGAATATTTGTGTAACACCGTCAAACCCAAACTCATCGACGTTCAGGTTTATTCAGAACACATGGCATCGTTAGGTGCTGAGAGTATCGACAGGGATAAGTTTATTGAACTGGTTAATAGTTATTGCGGGAAGACGTGAGCCCCATCACTTAGCCAGATAATGTCTGCTTCCGGCCAGTAGCAGACGGTCAATCAAGTCTGACCCTATTGGTTTTTTGCCTTTTACCTAACCAAATAAAGGCGGTAGCCATAAAGACTGCCGCAACCGTTTTATAAACTAATTTTAAGATTTACGCCTGGCGACGCCGATCAATGCTAAAAGGCCAGAACCAAAACACCAGACTGCAGCCGGAACAGGGACTGAAGACAGGCTACCTGTAAAGGATGTAAGGAAATTAGGAAAAGCTGGACTCGAAGCCATGATCTTACCGTAAGAATTATCAGCCGTGAGGGTACCGTCGCCATTATCGGTGACGTCCCAAACTGTCTCTATAGGTATATTGGTGTAAACATCCCAGTCAAATAGCATATTCGCCGTACTGGGTGTACCACCATAGGTGCCATCACCCCTGTCAGAGAAAGTCACACTATGTGCAGTCCAGACGGACGCATAAAATGTGGCCGTGTTGGCAATATTTACAGTGCCTGCGTCAAAATCCCAGCTCCAGAACTGAGGAGGTGTAGCTGAGCCAATAGGACTACCACTACCTGAATACACTGCAAAAGAATATGTGCCTGTCCATACGCCAGTTAAACCAGTAGTTCCGGCCTCTGCATTCATGCTGTTACCGAGTGCAATGGCGATGCCTGAAGCTATTAATGTTTTATTCATAATTCCTCTTCCTTTAGTTGTTTTTTATAATTTCATTTTTTCGTAATCACATTCTGAGAACATAACCAGTCTCAGATTACAGTTTAACTGTACGTCTGGCGACGCCGATCAATGCTAAAAGACCAGAACCAAAACACCAGGCGGCAGCAGGGACAGGCACAGCAGCACTTTGCAAGTTACCGTTAAAGGTAACAGGGAACCCAGGGAAAGCCGGACTCGAAGCCAATATCTGACCTAAACCATCAACCGTGAGGGTACCATCGCCATTATCGGTGACATCCCAAAGATATTCGATAGGTATATTAGTGTTAATATCCCAGTCAAATAGCATATTCGCCATACCGGGCGTACCACCATAGGTGCCATCACCCTTATCCGAGAAGGTCACACTGTGTGCAGTCCAGACGGAGGCATAAAATGTGGCCGTGTTGACAATACTTACCGTGCCTGCATCAAAATCCCAGCTCCAGAACTGGGGTGCTGTTGGTGTGCCAATAGGAGACATACTAGGTGACCACACTGCAAAAGAATATGCGCCTGTCCATACGCCAGTTAAACCAGTAGTTCCGGCTTCTGCATTCATGCTACTACTAAGTGCAATGGCGACGCCTGACGCTATTAATGTTTTTTTCATAACCCACTCTCCTTTGATTATTTTTTATAATTTCATTTTTCCGTTATTACAACTTAAGAACATAACCAGTCTCAGATCACAGTTTAACTGTACGTCTGGCGACGCCGATCAATGCTAAAAGACCAGAACCAAAACACCAGACGGCTGAGGGGATAGGCACAGCTGTTACACCAATAATAGATTTAAAAGTCATTTTTCCCTTCCTGTTTTTTATCCATATAAATAACAACTAAAGAGTATACGCAATATTTATGCCGACTAAAATAAGTTACTCTAATACAGTCACTTAGGAATATTATTGATTTAAAACTATCTAACAAAGTGTAAAGGCCTTCAGACAGTTTTCTGAATATTTTACAGAGTGGCGAACGGCTACTTTGGGTCGGAAGCAGCCTACTCTATATATCTACTCCCGACCAAAATCAGGCAAAAGGAAAACCAAATCTAATTTTATGCTTGTTTTATTTCTTCATTTCAAAAATAAAAACGTAGTCGCACGGTCATACTCGTTGGTATGTGGCCAAATTCTGATTGTGGCATTCCTGATAAATTTAATTTTTTACCATTGCCATACAATAACGAAAACAAAAGATCAGATTCATTACTGACTGAATAGGTAGCAGTAAACTGATGCAACAATGATGTTGTTAATTGATCTTCCACGTCATCCAGTACGCTGACCAGTGCTGTGTAACTCCCGTGCCACAGAGGGGTAAGTTCTTTACTCGCGGAAATACCCAGCACTCTGCTTCCCAGATATTGCTGGAGCCCGTATTCCAGTTGTTGATTGATCGTTAGACTGGTTAACTCGGTTTCACTACTTGCACCACCGTTATGGTTATACCATTCAACTGCAAGCAGGATGGTATTCTCAAATTGATAGTCGAGGCCGGCAATCCAGAAAAATGTATTTTCATTTAGCTGGTCAAGTTTGTTATGCGCACCTTCTATACGCCAACCTACTCCCTTCCAGTCGCCTTCCAACGATACACCCATTACCGTATTTCCAATCACCTGTCCGGCCAGCAATGACATCTCCACCTGCCCAGCTATCTGTCGTCGATAGTAAACCGCCGTGCTATTTTCAATCTCGGTTTTGTCACTTGGTGCAAAAGCATAAACGGCCGTTAGCGATGAAAAATCCGAGGGGTACCAGTCAATGACTGCTGCATCAATTCCCGCTTTAAAATCGGTATCCAGATCGGTGGGAGCAAACGCACCAAATACATTGAGCGGTTGCCATAAGCGGCCACTTCCCCAGTCGATGGGTTGTCGACCAATGCCAAGCGTTAGCTTATCGAAACGCTGCTTATAGGCGGCACGATCAACTTCATAACCTATGCGTGTTGAACTATTAACACCATCCTCATCCAACCAGTCGGTAGAAAGATCACGATAACGAAATAGATCACTGGGATGAGACTCGGCAGCAGTTAAATTATTCAAGTGCTGCCTTAAAATTTTCAGGTGAACCGCCCACTCGCCGTTATCCTGAATATCATCCAGCATCAGGCGTAGACTCTGCTGATCAGCCGTGAGTGTGTCGTGATCGGCATCGACAAAACCAATATCACCCTGCTCAGCCTGCGCTGTTGAACCGAGCATAGAAAAACGCCCTGTCAGCTCAGTTGACTGTACTGTTGAAAGCGGTAACAACAGCACTAAAAACAGGCGGAAATTAAACTGTTGGCTCATCATGACGTTGATGACACTCATCGCTAACAATCTTGCCATCGTGCAGGGTAATAATGCGCTCGGCTCGTTCCATCACGCGAGGATCATGTGTGGAGAAAATAAAAGTGGTTTTTTCTTCGTGCGACAGTCGGTGCATAATATCTAGCAGCGCGGTTGCATTCTCAGAATCCAGGTTAGCCGTAGGTTCATCAGCCAGCACCAGACGCGGCCCTGCGGCTAGCGCACGCGCCACAGCAACACGTTGTTGCTGGCCACCACTGAGTGCTGAAGGTCGACGCTGCATGACATCCTGCAAGCCAACTAGCTGTAGATAATGCTCAGCTCGTTCACGTTTCTCCTCAGCAGATCGCCCCTGTAGCACCATGACCAGTTCAACATTTTCCAGTGCACTGAGTACCGGCACCAGGTTATAGGCCTGAAAAATAAAGCCCAACTGGAACAAACGGAAATTGGATAACTCCGCTTCTTTCAGGCCAGTAATATCCGTATTATTCAGTAGCGTTCGACCATGCGTTGGCGTATCCAGGCCACCGATGATATTGAGCAGCGTTGTTTTTCCTGAGCCTGAAGGCCCTACCAGCGCGGCGAACTCACCCTCTTCCACCTGCAAGTTTATGTCATTCAATGCATTAACCTGCAGCTCGCCCTGCTGGTAGCATTTGCTGATGCCCTGTAATGTCAGTAGTGCCATATTATTTTCCGACCGTTAAATGCAGATTTGTATTAAAGCCTGATTCGATCATGTGCGAAGCGCCTCTACTGGTGTTACCCGTGCAGCCTTGATCGCGGGATAAATACCACTCAGCAGAGTAGTAACAAAAATAATTATAGTGAGCTGAGTTACACGATCCCAGGACAGTTCTGTATAAACAACAGGATCCATAAAGGTGCCCATCATGGCTGTGCCTTCAGGCATAAGCGCTGAAAAATCGATACCATGTTGAGAAAACCACCAGTGAGTTCCACCACCAACAACCCAGCCAATAATTACCGCCAACACACTCAGTAACAGGGTCTCACAAAACACCAGCAGTAATAGATGTTGACGACCAAGCCCGAGTGCTCGCAATAAGCCAAATTCGCGGGTACGTTCCAAAACGCTCATCAGTACGGTATTCACAATACCAAACACCACCATGATTAAAATCAGGATTAAAAAAACATAGTTGCCAACATCATCAATAATAATAAATTGCACCAACTGCGGCATCATTTCCTGCCAGTCCAGCGCCACAACCAAATCATTTTCTATCACCGATTTAATCTGCGCCTTCCAATATGCCATGGTATCCGGGTCATCCAGAAAAACGGCGAAACGAGTCACTGGTGCCTGTTCGATAATGGCGCCTTCACCCGCAAGAAAATACTGCGCAAACTGCAGGTCACTCAAAATCAAATAATCATCCAGCTCATCGACATGGGAGTCAAAAATCCCGCGCACACGGCCCAGTTGCGCCTGTGAATCACCGCCCTGTTTGCCTGCCATTAACACCACTTTACTACCGATTTTTGCCTTCAGCTTGCGCGCCATACCGTCACCAATAACAATACCACGATGATCTCCCGCTTCAATCCAGTTGCCCTCAATCAACTGAGGTTGAAGCATAGCCTGACGCTGATCACTATTACTGCGAAAACCTTCCAGAGCTGCACCAACAGAATTACTGGCCGTACTGGCAAGCACCTGCAGGGAAATCCTCGCTGCAACACTACCAGTTACATTGAGCTCATTTAATTTTGCTGACAGGCTCAAACCATCGGAGAGATATTTATGATTAGCCGGTGCCTGCAGATAGTCTTTCGGCTGAACGGTAATGTGGCCTTCGCCGAGCTTGATGGCATTGCGGATCATCGAGTTGTGACTGCCATCACCAATACCAATAAACAACACCGCCAGACCAAAGCCAATGGCAATTGATGTGAGCGTAATTAGCGTACGCCTGCGGTGCCGCCATAAATTACGCCAGGCCAGCATAAACAATATAGTTAATGGCAGATGGCTGTGGGGCTTGCTCATCGCATAACCTCTACCGGTTTAAGACGTACGATGCGCCATGAAGGAATCAACGAAGCAAACATGGTGACAAGAATCATCAGCACACAGGCATTCACCACATGAACAGGTTCGAGATAACCTTTCATCACCGGCTCAAATACCATGCCCGCCCAGTCATAGCCATCTGGCATGGAGGCACTAAAATCTATGCCATGATCCTCCAGATAAGCGGCAATAATAATGCCTACAACAGAGCCAATAAAAGCTGACACCAGCGCCAGAAAGAAAGATTCAAACAACACCATCAGCAACAACCAACGACGCTTCATGCCCACAGCCAGCAGTATGCCAAACTCATGACTTCGTTCATGCACGGCCATGAGCATAGTATTGAGCATGCCCATTGAAGCCAGAGCAACAACAATAAAACCGATAATTAGAACCATCGATTTACTCAGTTCCAGCATATCGGCAATGGCCGGTGTTAACTGTTTCCAGTTGCGAACCACCGGTGGACCGCCAAGCTCATCTAATGACTGGCTTGTCGTCAACGATTTAAATTCTGCATCAAGCGCGGCCTGAATATCTTCAAGCTGTGTGACATCGTCGAGTTTAATCGCCAGCTCATGAAAGCCATCGTCCAGATACATTAACTGTTGATAGGCTTCGATCGACATCAGCACCCCGATGCGATCAAAACTGGGATCCAGTGGTTTGAGGATTGCAGCAATGCGATAGAGCGCATTGCCAATACTTCCATCGGCAGCCTGCGTGACCAGCACCAGTTCACTGCCAGGCTCAAGATTCATATTCTTCGCCAGTTGGGCACCGATAACCAGGTTGTAACGCGTCAAACCATCTTCCAGGGTATCAGCCACAGCCAGATTTAATTCGCCACGACGCACATGGGACAGCATCTGCGTAACTAAAGTTTCACGTTGTGGATCAACCGCTTTGATGAGAACGCCAGTAGAGGTGTTTTCTGCACTGGCGAGACCCGCAGAATATAAACGTGGCGCTATCCGAATGTTTGGAAATTTCTGTTCAAGTGTTTGTATATAGGGCCAGGGTAAAGTGGCGTATAAATCCTGGTCATCAATAAATGCCTGCCGCTGCACCTGAATATGACCGGTAGAAATTTCGGTAGCGAACGTCACCATCTGCCGCGTCATGCCTTCCAGCAATGCAGCATAAAGAATGACCATTACCAGACCACCCGCCAGCGCTGAAATCGTCAGCATACTACGTATGGGATTCCGCCAGATATTACGCCAGGCCATAAACAGCAGTATGGGTAGATGATTAAAAACAGCTCGGGTGCGTGAAGCCAACATAGAACTAGCGTTGCTGTCGTAGACTTTGTAGAGAAAAGAAATCAT
>JAGLQT010000283.1 GCA_023136715.1 Gammaproteobacteria bacterium
ATAATCACGTTAGATGTTTCCGCTTGAATTAAATTGAGTTGTTCAGTTGCGCGCAGTTTAACAAAATAAAGGGGGTAGAGCCCTTTATCAAATTCTACTCTATACAAAAGCACTTCCCGAAAAACGTCCTCAGCTCGCTTTTTTGGTACGGCTCTACAATTTTCTCATCCCATCACTTCCTGCCGAGAAAAAGAATCCAGCCTCTTTGATTCATAAATCGCTCTTGAACTGGTTAATAAGGGGCGTATTATTGGTGCTATGGTTTTTTAGATTCTATAAGGAGATGAACTATGTCAAACGAAGTCCCATCAAACTTGCTCATATCTGTCTCACATCGCCTGTTTATAGCACTTACTGTTCTCTTTTCAATTGCATTAGCAACCGCTATTTTCACCCCGGATTCTCGATACATTGTCCTTGTGGTAGTAATAGCAAGTGGTTTAATTGGTGGCTTTGTTGGACTCCAACGTCGGTTAAGAGAACTGACAATCAAAGATCTTGAATTAATCTCAAATTCCTGGGTATACACTTGTCTCTCACCACTGGTTGGGGGGATATTAGCGCTCCTGCTATATGTACTCTTTCTTTCCGGGCTGGTTTCCGGAGACCTTTTTCCTCATTTTATAGCTGACGAAAAAGCAGAAAACATTTCTGGCTTCGCTTCCATATTCCTACAGTACGGCAGCAGCTACAAAGAGTATGCAAAGCTTATTTTCTGGTGTTTTATCGCTGGTTTTTCTGAGCGCTTTGTTACTGATGTCATTAGCCGCTTTGAGGGTGTGGCGGTAAAAAGCCTTAACTAATTAGATTGCAGCATACGGATGGAAAAATCATTCCCATGTTGGTATCGCTTTCTGGCGACAACGTTGACGATTCTCACGCTAAACGCGTGTGCTTATACTGGTGGTTTGAAAGCATTCACCACCGATGGCTGTAGTTACTTTCCTGACGGAACAAATGATCATAAGGATTTATGGTTACGCTGTTGTCTGGAGCACGACATTACCTATTGGCACGGCGGAACTTACAAAGAAAGGCTAGCAGCGGATTTGGCATTACGTGAATGCGTGCGCGACTTTGGTGAGCCAGTTACTGCTCAAATTATGCTGGGCGGTGTGCGCGTCGGCGGTTCACCTTATTGGCCAACACAGTTCCGTTGGGGGTATGGCTGGCCATATCTACGCAGTTATAAAAAGTTAACCTCGGAAGAACTAAAGCTGGTTGCGGAAAAGCTACGACAATACAGACAAAATCAAAAGGAGAATAAACAATGAAACCGTCTATTAAACAACTCACAAAAGTCAGCTGGTTAATTCTGATTGCCGTTATTCATACCGGTTGTTCTACCTTTGCGGCAACCAATGAGCCTCTATCAAATAATCCATCTTCATTTAAAAAAGCACAATTCAAAATCGAGCAGGACCGTGGCAACAAACAAAAAAGTTTGGTGATTCTTGCACTATCAGGTGGAGGCAGCCGCGCAGCAGTCCTGTCAAGCAGCGTTATGCTGGAGCTTGAAAAAGTATTTTCAGACGATGGGCTAAACATTTTAGAAGAAGTCGATGTCATATCTTCAGTCTCTGGCGGTTCACTACCAGCGGCCTACTATGCCATTTCTCAGGATAGCGGGACTGAAGTATGCGAGACATGCCCGGGGCGTTACTGGGATACTGAGACGGTTAACGATTTAATGCGCAAGGATTATGTTTCCAAGTGGTTCCGTAACTGGTTCTGGCCTGACAATATTGTAAAATACTGGTTCACTGCCTATGACCGTTCCGACATCATGGCACAAACCTTTGCCGATAATTTATACGACACACGTTATTTAGGATTCGATCTGACATTTGCTGACATTAATCCGAAAAGGCCCAACCTTATTATTAATTCCACGAATGGCACCACCTATTCCACTAGCACCTCAATCGACAATAAGTTCGGCAAAATACTAACTTTCACTAGTGATGATTTCATTGACTATGCCGGTTCTGATATCTATCAGTACGAAATCTCCCGCGCTGTTATGGCGAGTGCTTCATTCCCGGCAGTCTTTAATTTTATGACACTCTATGACCACCGTTCAGGTCATAACGATCAGTATATACATGTGTTTGATGGCGGTAACGCTGACAACCTCGGCTTACTAAGCGCTGAACGGGTGATTAAGGAAAACACTGGTTATGAAAGAATTATCGTTATTCTGGTTGACGCTTTTACTGAAAGTCAGGGAGTGAGCAGTGAAAAGCCTGATGCACGATCTCTGTTCAGCTTTTTTGTTGATTTGAACTTCATCGACAGCTCGAATAGCTTACTGGAAAACAATCGTAAAAATTTATTGGATAACTTTAAAGCTAAACTGGATAGTAGAGATAAATCTAAAACACTTTTTTACCATGTTCGCATTCAAGACACCGCCCCTGACTTAAGAAACCAGCTAAACGCTATCGCAACAGATTTTAAAATTGAAGAAGACGACGCTAATAAGATAGATCAAGCAATGAAAGCTCTTATTGTAAAACGTAATCCCTGCCTTCAGGACATTCGACACATTCTTCTCGATGGTAAAACAAGCTTACGTGACGATGTTTACTGTACATGGAAAGAAGATTCATCTTTATCCGCGGGTAAAAACTAATTAGTCAGCTTGTCAGGGTGCAATACACGCAGTGCATTGCACCCTATAAAAAACACTTTAAATCTTTTCGGCAAGATCCCTGATTCCCTGTCCCAGCTCTAAAACATTTTTAGCCACATGCAAATCGCTTTCTACAAAAGCTAGCATACTTTTTTCAGCATCATTCTTGATTGCGTCGATAGCTCAAACAACTGCTCCGGTACAGCAATATCCGGCAGACTGTTTAAATTAACAAATCATGGGGTCAGACTCGCTGATAGCACGTAGCATGCGGTTCGTGCCTCACCACACCCCACAAAATCTAATTATCAACTAGCTATTTATTATCATCAAGCGAACAACCAGTAACACGGTTGCGTCCACTTTCTTTGGCTTCGTAGAGCATGTTGTCGGCAGCCTTTAACAAATTTTCTGGGTTGCTATGAATCTTTGGTGTGCAGGTGGCGATACCAATACTGATGGTGACACAATCGGCAGCGGATGAAGAGTCGCCTAAAGGCCGTAAAAAAACGGCATAACAGAAAAATACAGCACTACAAGAATGGCGGCAATAACGATCACGGTTCTAATGGGAGAGTGT
>JAGLQT010000284.1 GCA_023136715.1 Gammaproteobacteria bacterium
AATGAGAAACCGAAGCGACCGGCATTGGTCTCGTAGTAGTTGATATCATTCTCTTCTAACAGACGTCGAACATCTATTAATTCATCCTCGGGAACACTGTTTAGTTTGAATAGCAGGTGAGGCATAAAATTAGTCACGTAGGGTGGGCAAAAGCCTCACTTCCCAATACAAAAATCTGAAAAAATTCTGCCCAGCAAATCATCACTACTAAATTCGCCGGTTATACTGGCCAGCCGGTTTTGTGCGAGGCTGAGTTCTTCGGCAACCAGTTCGCCTTGTTTGTGTTTTAAATTAAGTTCGGCTATTTCTAAATGTTCTTCAGCGGCTTCGATGGCTTCCATGTGTCTTCGGCGCGCCATGTATTTTCCTTCAATTCGGTTTTCGTAACCCATGCATTTTTTCAAATGCTGTTTTAACAGCTCAATACCTTCACCAGTTTTTGCTGACAGGAATATATCTGTGGCATTACCTTCCAGCTCGACCAGTTCTGGCGCACTTTTATTTTTGTCTATTTTGTTGTGAACAAAAGTTATGCCCAGGTCTTTTGAAAAACTATCAAGGATATTCTTTTCTTCCGCTTTTAAATCACCATCCATGACGTATAACAGACGATCGGCTTTTTCAATTTCCTGCATGGCGCGACGTATGCCTTCCTGCTCGACGACGTCTTCACTTTCACGCAGGCCAGCGGTGTCTATTATGTGTAAGGGCAACCCATCGATTTGAATATGTTCACGCAATATATCGCGGGTGGTGCCGGGTACATCGGTGACAATGGCGGTTTCCTGTCCTGCCAGTTGATTGAGCAAACTCGATTTTCCTGCATTGGGTTTTCCGGCGATGACCACGGTCATGCCTTCTTTTAACAGCCGGCCCTGTCTTGCACTGGTCTTAACCTGTTGCAGATGTTCTGTTACTTTAACGAGCTTATTTTCTATAACTTTATCAGCGAGGAAGTCGATTTCCTCTTCAGGAAAATCCAGTGCCGCTTCAACATGAATGCGCAACTGCGTTAGCTGCTCAACCAGCTTGTTTATTTCTTCAGAAAACTCACCATTTAGGGAATGCACGGCAGCGCGGGCAGCCTCATGACTTTCTGCAGCGATCAGGTCAGCAATGGCTTCGGCCTGCGTCAGGTCTATTTTGTCGTTCAGAAATGCGCGTTCGCTAAATTCACCAGCTTTAGCCGGACGTGCGCCTAGCGACAGGACTCGCTTGAGTAAAATATCCAGAATAATCGGACCACCGTGTCCCTGTAGTTCCAGGACATCTTCGCCGGTAAAAGAATTGGGACCTTCAAAATATAAGGCGATACCGTTATCAATGGTCGCTTTGTTTTCATCATGAAAAGCGGTGTAGTGTGCGTAACGCGGGGAGGGGATTTTACCGATTAACTGCTCGGCAATATTACGCGCTTTGTCGCCGGAGACTCGCACAATGCCAACACCACCTTGTCCTGGTGCTGTGGCGATTGCGGCTATGGTATCTTTTTCTGACATGGTCGACGATCATAAAAAGAATCGTTTTTTAATCCCCATCGCTACCTTTAAAAAACCCTATCGGCTTTCCTTCTATACGCCTTGTAATTACGTATTGCTGCGTGATTGACAGTATATTATTAACTACCCAATACAAAACCAGACCTGATGGGAAGAAGGCAAACATGGCAGTAAATGCAAATGGCATTATCTGGAATATTTTTTGCTGCATGGGGTCAACGGGTGCTGGATTCAATTTTTGTTGAATAAACATCGACACACCCATTATTACTGGCAATACAAAATACGGGTCTTTTGCTGATAGATTATCGAGCCATAGTGCAAATGGTGCATGACGCATTTCTACACTTTCCAGCAATACCCAATACAAAGATATAAACACCGGTATTTGAACCAGAATGGGGAAACATCCGCCCATCGGATTAATTTTTTCACGCTTGTACAGTTCCATCATCGCCTTGCTCATGGCCTGACGATCATCACCAAACTGTTCCTTCATCTGTTTCATGCGCGGTGCTACTTTGCGCATTTTCGCCATCGACTTATAACTCATCTCTGACAATTTATAAAATAACGCTTTAACCGTAATGGTCAGGAAAATAATTGCCCAACCCCAGTTACCAAACATGCTGTGAAACTTATCCAGTAACCAGAATAATGGTTTAGCGATAATAGTTAACACACCATAATCTACGGTTAATTCCAAACCAGGTTCAATCTCTTCCAGCTTGTATTGCTGCTTGGGACCAGCGACAAATCGACTATGAAATGCTGCTTGCTCGTTGGGCATCAATTTTTTTGCAGAAGAACGTGCGCCTAACGTATAGCGATCAGCCTGTGCGCTATAACGTGTAAAGTATAAATTCTTACCGTTATTTTCTGGAATCCACGCTGCAAGAAAATAATGCTGAATCATTGCCAGCCAGCCATTTTCCATTTCGGTTTTTAAATTTTGTTCCTGTATATCGTCGAAATCAATTTTTTCATATTTAATTTCGTCGTTAAAAATTACGCCACCGGTGTAGGTATGAATAAACATTGACCCACCTTCCGTTGATGGTTGAGTGCGCAGCAATTGCATATATTGGCTACCGCTCCAGCCACTTTGACCTGCTGATACATTATGATCGACGTTAATGGTGTAATCATTTCTACGGAAGGTATAAAGCTTTGTCACTTTTGAGCCATCAATACCAACCCAGTGCAATGGTACTTTTATTTCATCGACACCTTCAGCTAAACGATAGGTAAGCTGTTCTGCTGTATAAACATCATTATGAGT
>JAGLQT010000285.1 GCA_023136715.1 Gammaproteobacteria bacterium
CCTTCGGCTTCGGCCTCGAACATGTCCGCATGGCGGCTATGGTTGGTTTTGATGAAATAGCGGCGATCTCCGTCAATCACCTGAAAACTGGCGTTGATACAGCCGCCGCCAACACCGCGATTTTCATCAATACGAAATGCCTGGCCAGTGGCCTGTTCGATTTGCTGTTCTATGTGTTGCCAAAGTTGCATGAAACCAATCCTGAATATACACCCGTGAAGACCTTTAAAAGATGACTTACTTTTGCATAAGGCTGCCCCATCTTCAATGAAGAAAAACAAACTTTCCCACTTTGACCAACGGCACTAAAACGCAGATAGAGTAAGCTAACTTATTGTTATGATTAGTAACTTTCTGGCGAGTTGTACACAAACGAATTAACGTCTTCTAATATGCTTCTTATTTATCGAAAAAATGCGACTTATCCACCGTAGGACAACACCTATATAATCGTAACATACTGATATATATAGCAATAAATTAATTGGTTGTTTTTTGTACAATCTAATAAAAACAGCCTTTTTTCACTTGTTTTTTTGATAAAAAACTTTTCCATCCACAAAGTTATCCACAGAAAATGTGGGTAACTCAGGTTTTTACGTTACTTTTAACAACTTAGCGTACATTTCCTCGAATATTTTTTAACTTATAGCACTAAATCGTATGCACCAAAATGGAGTTATGCACAGTCACAATCTGTGCCATCTTTTATATTAATAACACCAAATAAAACACTACAATAGTAGGCTCAACACTTGCAAGCCACTGTTTATAAATGTTTTTTCACGGTGTATGAATTTTAACCAATTAACAGCACCTACTGATGAAATCATACTTAAAGCCCTTTATTAATATTTTACACACAGACTTATCCACAGGTTTTGTGGGTAACTCAATTGTCAATACCTCTTCAAAAATATTTATCCACCACGCCGCAGGTTACTTCACTCAATTTCCAGTAGAATCGTGAGCCCAGATAACTCTTTGATAAGACTTCACACGGCACTGAATCACAGACCATGAATCCCAAAGCAGATCATTCAGATGCCAGCCAAAAACAGGGAATACTCAAGGTCGCGGTACCCATTCCTTTATTCGGCAGTTTTGACTATTTAATTCCTGATTCATTACGCCAGCACGATCTCACCCCGGGTTGCCGCGTTGAGGTGCCGTTTGGTCGCCGCACACTCATTGGTGTCATTCTTGAGCAAAGCGATCACAGCGATTTTGCGCTCAGCAAGCTCAAGCCGATCAATAAACTGATCGATACCAGTGCAGTACTTGATTCACGAATTCTGGATTTGCTGCGCTGGGCAGCCACTTATTATTTGCACCCGATTGGTGAAGTCGTTCAAACCGCCCTGCCCAGCCTGTTGCGTCAGGGCAAGCCAGCTGAAGCAACGGCCATCAAGGCCTGGAAACCGGCCGACAGCACGACAACAGATGACCTTGAAAGCCTGAACCGTGCCGCCAAACAGAAACATATGCTGCAAATATTGTTGAACAACCCGGATGGACTTGGCGAAGCCTATCTCAACGATAATCACCCGAACTGGCGGCCCGCGATGAAGGCTCTGCTGGAAAAGGGGCTGGCCGTTTGCACTGAACAGGCCAGCCTGCCTGAAGCACAGCCGGTTTCAACGCAGGCGCCTTCGCTGAATGACGAGCAGCAGCAGGCCATCGCTGCCATCGGCACTGATTTAAACCAGCATCATATCCATCTATTGCACGGCGTTACCGGCAGCGGCAAGACCGAGGTCTATCTGGCGTTGAGTGAACTTGTGATTGCCAG
>JAGLQT010000286.1 GCA_023136715.1 Gammaproteobacteria bacterium
TGGCTCCTCGACCTGGGCTCGAACCAGGGACAAACGGATTAACAGTCCGTTGCTCTACCAACTGAGCTATCGAGGAATAGTACTCTTTTCAGGCTCTCACCTTGATTGGAGGCGGTATGCTACCGATTTGACCACTATCGGTCAATACTTATTATGTGATTACAGTGCTATTTAATGCAGATTTATTTAATAGCCGCTGCGATTCTGCTCAGTGCCTTTTCAAGACTGCCCATATCAGTCGCATAGGAAAGCCGAAGGTGGCCATCTGAACCAAAAGCAGAGCCGGGTACGACTGCAACTTCGGCTTTTTCCAGCAGGTGTTCTGCCAGGTCTATGTCATTATTTATGCCATCCATACGATCAATCACGGCATGGAATGAAGGGAAGCTGTAGAAAGTACCATCACTGGCCAGGCAAGCCACGTCGTCCATCGCATTTAACCGATGAAGAACATAATCATGACGCTCTTTGAAGGTGTCACACATGGTCTTCAGGAAGCTCTGATCGCCTTCCAGTGCAGCCTGTGCTGCTGCTTGAGCGATAGAGCAGGGGTTAGATGTACTTTGCGACTGTACTTTCTTCATCGCCTTGATCAGGTCAGCAGGGCCGGCACCGTAACCGATACGCCAGCCTGTCATTGAATACGCCTTGGAAACACCATTAATCATCACCGTGCGATCTTGCAGCTCTGGGTGAACATTGAGAATATTGTTGAAACCTTCATCGGTCCAGACGATATGCTCGTAGATATCATCGGTGAGGATAACGATTTGCGGGTGTTTGAGCAAAACCTTTGCTAGTTCAATCAGCTCATCTCGTGTATACGCCTTACCTGAAGGGTTAGACGGGCTGTTGAGGATGAAGAGCTTTGTTTTATTCGTGATTGCCGCTTCCAGTTGTTCAGCGGTGATCTTGAAAGACTGCTCAATGTCACCATTAACAATAACAGGCTCAGCATCAGCCAGTTTAACCATGTCAGGGTAGGAGACCCAGTAAGGTGCAGGAATAATGACTTCATCACCTTCGTTCAGTAGTGCCTGCATCAGGTTGTAAATAACCTGTTTACCGCCACCGGAAACCAGAATCTCATCAGGGTTGTAAGTCAGGCCGTTATCGCGACTGAATTTGTTTATAATGGCCTGTTTGAGTCCGGCTGTACCGTCAACCGCAGTGTATTTGGTGAAACCATCCCGGATGGCTTTAATTGCCGCCTCCTTGATGTGCTCTGGTGTATCAAAATCAGGTTCGCCAGCAGCCAGACCGATAACATCTCGGCCCTGAGCACGTAACTGTTGAGCTAAAGCCGTAACGGCAAGCGTAGGTGAAGGTTTAACTCGTTGGACGCGATCAGAGGTTTGAATGTTCAACTGTGTGGTTCCGTTGGCTGCGTTATATATAAATTAAAAGATGCTGTATTGTGACAAATGTCTAAACAATTTGAAATAGTAACTGACTATAAACCTGCGGGAGATCAACCAACGGCCATAGCGACTTTGATGGATGGTATCGAAGCTGGGCTCGCAAGGCAAACTTTGCTGGGTGTAACCGGCTCGGGCAAGACTTTTACCATTGCCAATATCGTTCAGAAAACGCAGCGACCCACTATAGTTTTAGTACCCAATAAAACACTCGCGGCTCAGTTTTATGGGGAAATGAAAGAATTCTTCCCAAATAATGCGGTCGAGTATTTCGTTT
>JAGLQT010000287.1 GCA_023136715.1 Gammaproteobacteria bacterium
ATCGTTTGAGAAAGGCCGCTGTTAACAATGCTGCGCAGATTAGTTTTATTAATCCACGTGCTTACGAATTTAACTTCCCGGTAGCCAGCAATATTTCAGTTGCGCAACAACATCTGGCGAATGAGCTGGCCCTGATTGCGGCAGCGTCTTATAAAGCATCAAAACATGCAATGGCGCCACATCTGAAGAAGGTTTTAACGGGATTGAAACCAACGGTTGAGCATAAGGCGATTGTGAGCCAGCTGAAATCTGCTGAGAAAGCGACGGTGCTGCTGGGTAATCTTGCCAGTATGCATCCTAACTATTCTGCGCTTCGCGCCCTGGCAGCAGCGATTGCAACAGAAACTGGTAGTATGCTGGGTTACCTGAGTGAAGGCGCCAATACAGCCGGTGCATGGCTGGCAGGTGCGGTTCCTCATCGTGGTGCAGCCGGTATTGTTGAAACAGGTAAAACTGAAGACGGTGAAGTTGAAACCGTTGTTCAGGGTTATCATGCCGCTGAAATCAATAATCAGTCGCCTTCTGCAGTTATCTTGCTGAATGTAGAGCCTGAGCTTGATAGCGTGCATGCCATGAAGAGCGCCCTGGAGCAGGCCGATATGGTGGTAGCTATCACTGCCTTTGATTCCCCCGCATTGCGTGAAACGGCTGATGTTTTATTACCTGCAGGTGGCTTCACAGAAACTTCTGGTACTTTTGTGAATGTGGAAGGTTTATGGCAGAGCTTTAAAGGTGCCTGTCCAACACAGGGTGAATCACGTCCTGCATGGAAGATTCTTCGAGTACTGGCAAACCTGCTGGATCAGAAAGATTTTGATTATATGTCGTCGGAAGATGTGCGTAACGAACTTCGTACACAATGTGAGTCTATCGAATTAAATAATGCGGCATCGGCTGATGTTTCTGTTGAAGCAGGTTCAGTCAGTGATGAATTAATGCGTTCCGGTGATGTGCCCATGTATGCTGGCGATGCTTTACTGCGTCGAGCGACTTCACTACAGAAAGCCAGCGATGCACAATCATTTTGCCTGAGGATTAATTCCGAAGAAGCGGCTCGTCTAGCTGTAGCAGAAAGCGAAATGGTTTCTGTGACTCAGGGCGACGCCAGTATGCAGATGGACCTGGTGATTGATGACAGTATTCCAGATGGTTCAGCCTGGATTCCGATGGCGGTCAATGGCGCTGATCAGTTGGCTGAAGCTTTCGCTGCCATCAAAGTGGAGAAGGTGTAAATAATGATTGAATTTATACCTGACTTTCTGATTGCATTTTGGAACTGGTTTCCGGTTGATGCACAGACTGTGCTGATTATTCTCGGCAAGATTGTTCTTATTCTTGTGCCATTGATGTTATCAGTGGCTTACGTGACTTATGCCGAACGCAAAGTGATCGGTGCGATGCAGGTGCGCATCGGCCCGAACCGGGTAGGCTTTTTTGGTTTCAGGCTTTGGGGTCTGGGGCAGCCGATAGCGGATGCCGTCAAGTTGATGATGAAGGAAGTTATTCTTCCAACCAAAGCTAATAAATTTTTATTCCTGACCGCGCCAGTACTTTCAATTGCACCTGCGTTGGCGGCCTGGGCGGTAATACCTTTTGATCGCGGTATGGCCCTAACCGAAATTAATGCTGGTTTGCTATACGTGCTGGCTTTAACTTCTATCGGTGTTTATGGCGTCATCATTGCGGGCTGGGCATCTAACTCCAAATATGCGATGTTGAGTGCGCTGCGTGCTGGTGCCCAGATTGTTGCTTATGAAATTGCTATGGGTTTTGCGCTGGTCGGTGTGTTGATGGCCAGCGGCAGTTTGAATCTGAGCGATATTGTTGAAGGCCAGTCTGGTGGTATGGGTAACTGGTTTATCTGGCCATTGCTGCCATTGTTCTTTGTTTACTTTATTTCAGGTGTCGCTGAAACTAATCGTGCACCATTTGATGTGGCTGAAGGTGAGTCTGAAATTGTCGCCGGTTTCCACGTTGAGTATTCGGGCATGGCCTTTGCCATTTTCTTCCTCGCAGAATACGCCAACATCATTCTAATTTCTGCGCTGACCGCTTTGATGTTCCTCGGTGGCTGGTTGTCACCGTTTGAAAATATGGCGTTTGCGCAGGGCTCGTTCCTGGCTGAAACCAGTATGTTGTGGTTCTTTGCTAAAACTGCATTCTTTATTTTCTGTTTCCTCTGGTTCCGCGCCACCTTCCCACGTTATCGTTATGACCAGATCATGCGTCTGGGCTGGAAAGTATTTATACCGGTGACCATCGTCTGGCTGTTTGTTGAAGCACTAATGCTAGTGGCCAAAGTCGGTCCATGGGCGGTTTCATAATGATGAAAGCAATCGCACATTTTATTAAGAGCTTCACTTTCTGGGAATTACTCAAAGGCCTGAGTGTCACTTTGCGTTACTTTTTCTCACGCAAGATTACGATTCAGTACCCGGAAGAAAAAACCCCGATGTCACCACGTTTCCGTGGACTGCACGCGCAACGTCGTTACGCCAATGGTGAGGAACGTTGCATCGCCTGTAAATTATGTGAAGCGGTTTGTCCGGCACTGGCGATTACCATTGACGTAGCAGAGCGTGAAGATGGTTCACGTAGAACTACGCGCTACGATATCGATTTGTTCAAGTGTATTTATTGTGGTTTCTGCGAAGAGGCCTGCCCGGTAGATGCCATTGTTGAGACGCATATTTTTGAGTATCACT
>JAGLQT010000288.1 GCA_023136715.1 Gammaproteobacteria bacterium
CGCGGTGATTTTGAAAAGCGTCTGAAAGCCGTTTTGAAACATTTAAAAATGCGTGAAGGTTCGATTTTGTTTATCGACGAAATTCATACCATTATCGGTGCCGGTTCAGCATCAGGTGGCGTAATGGATGCGTCGAATTTAATCAAGCCCGTGCTGGCTTCCGGTGAGCTTAAATGCATTGGCTCAACTACTTATAGTGAGTTCCGTAGCATCTTCGAAAAAGATCACGCTCTGGCGCGTCGTTTCCAGAAGATTGACTTACCTGAGCCAAGTGTCGAAGAAACCATCGATATTCTTAAAGGCCTGAAAACACGTTTTGAAGAACATCACGATGTGAAATACAGTAATAACGCATTACGTTCAGCCGCTGAACTGTCAGAGCGTTATATCACTGATCGCTTCTTACCAGACAAAGCCATTGATGTTATTGACGAAGCTGGTGCGCATCGCCAGTTGCAAAGCAAGTCGAGCAAGGCTTCGATTAATGTGCATGATATTGAAAATATTGTCGCCAAGATTGCACGCATACCACCTAAAACCGTATCGACCACCGATACTGAAGTGCTTAAGAATATTGAGCGCGATTTAAGGCTGGTTGTGTTTGGTCAGGATGATGCCATTGGGTCACTATCTACCGCTATCCGTATGTCTCGTTCCGGTTTGGGCAATCCCGAAAAACCCATAGGTTCGTTTTTGTTTACTGGGCCTACGGGTGTTGGTAAAACTGAAGTTTGTAAACAGCTGGCTAACATCATGGGTGTTGAACTGGTTCGATTTGATATGTCCGAATACATGGAGCGTCATACCGTTTCCAGATTGTTAGGTGCGCCTCCAGGTTACGTTGGTTTTGACGATGGTGGTTTATTAACTGAAGCCATCAACAAACAACCGCACTCAGTATTGCTGCTCGATGAAATTGAAAAAGCGCATCCCGAAGTATTCAATATTTTATTGCAGGTGATGGATCATGGCACGCTCACCGATAGCAATGGCCGTAAAACTGATTTCAGAAACGTGATACTGGTCATGACTTCTAATGCTGGTGCACAAATGATGGATAGGCGTTCTATGGGCTTTACCGAACAGAGTCATGAGCTTGATGGTGGGGAAGAGCTGAAGAAAATCTTTACTCCGGAATTTAGAAATAGACTTGATGCCATCGTACAATTTGGTGCACTAGATAAATCAACGTTATCGCATGTGGTTGATAAATTCCTGGTTGAGCTTGAAACGCAACTGGATGCTAAAAAAGTGGGGCTGCATGTTGATGAAGCTGCCAGACAATGGTTAGGTGATAAAGGATATGATCCCAAGATGGGTGCTCGGCCTATGGCCAGGGTTATTCAGGAATATCTCAAGAAGCCATTGGCGAATGCTTTGTTGTTTGGTGAGTTATCACATGGTGGTAATGTCAAAGTTTCGGTGCTTGATGGGGAGTTGGATATTCAGACGGAATCGGCTTCGGAGCCTAAAGCTGAGGAAGCGTGATTTCCTCATTTTTAATCTCATCCGAGTGCGAGTGATGATTTGTAGATAGTAATAAGAGAAAAGCCTGTTAGTAATGACAGGCTTTTTTTATGCGTTCGAATTAATAAGCTACTCAGTGTGATAAATAATTTGGCCTTTTTAAGATTGTAGAGGTGATTTCAGCGGTAACTGATATTACCTGTCCTGATTCAAATTGTGTTTACAACTTTTTCTGGAAATGCGAGCAATAACCTTGTTGGATATGTGTTAATAAGCTGGTATTATCGAAAAAACTGCAACAATGGATGTGGAGGTCATGATCTCGTGAAAAAGAGACTTATTATTTTGCTTTTGTTTTTAAGTTCAGTAACAAATGCGGGCGTATATAAATGGAC
>JAGLQT010000289.1 GCA_023136715.1 Gammaproteobacteria bacterium
TTATTACAGCACATTGCTGTATCAAAAATATAAATACGCCGGTTAATTACCTGGACAAAGGTTATTCAATGACACTCGAAGCACTCAATTACTTAACAGCATGGCCGGAAATCTTTCTGCTTGGCATGGCCTGCCTTGTGCTGGTTGTTGATGTGTTTATCAGCGACGATAAACGCGATTTCAGTTATTTTCTTTCTCAGTTAACTTTAGTAGGCACTTTTGTACTGGTGATGATGGTGCCGGTTGATGGCCGCGAACTCGCCTTCAATGATATGTTTGTGCAGGATAGCTTATCGGTTGTGCTCAAGCTGTTTATTCTGGTGCTGTCTTTTGTTGCATTTGTTTACTCCAGGGATTACTTAAAAGATCGCAATATATTCAAAGGTGAATACTACGTGCTGGGGCTGTTTGCCGTGCTTGGTATGATGTTGATGGTGTCAGCCAACAACTTGTTGATGATTTATCTGGGTCTGGAATTATTGTCATTGTGTCTGTACGCCATGGTTGCTTTCAATCGTGACAATGGCAATGCTTCAGAAGCGGCGATGAAATACTTTGTACTTGGTGCCATCGCCTCCGGTATGTTGCTCTACGGTATGTCTATTCTGTACGGATTATCAGGCAGTCTGATGATTTCTGATATTGCCGTTGCTATTACTCAGGCGGGTGATTCACGTATCGGTATGGTGTTTGCGCTGGTCTTTATCCTGGTGGCTTTGGCATTCAAACTGGGTGCAGTGCCATTTCACATGTGGGTGCCTGACGTGTACCACGGCTCGCCTACCGCCGTCACCGTATTTATCGGAACTGCGCCCAAGCTCGCCGGTTTTGGCATGATCATCCGATTACTGGTTGAAGCTATGGGCGATTTGCAGACTGACTGGCAGCAAATGCTGATTATTCTTGCTGTGTTATCGATGGCCACTGGTAACATCGTCGCTATCGCGCAAACTAATATCAAACGTATGCTGGCTTATTCGACCATTTCGCACGTTGGATTTATTCTGCTGGGTATTCTGGTTGGTACTAATGAAGCTTATGCCTCCGCGCTGTTTTATACCATTACCTATGCGGTTATGTCGCTGGGTGCGTTCGGTATTATTATGCTGCTGGCGCGTAAGGGTTTTGAGGCCGAGCAGCTGGATGATTTCCGTGGTCTAAATCAGCGTAGTCCCTGGTTTGCCTTCCTGATGATGATTTTGATGCTGTCTATGGCCGGTGTGCCACCTACCGTTGGCTTCTGGGCAAAATTAGCAGTACTGAATATGGTCGTGCAGATGGATATGGTCTGGTTGGCACTGATCGCTGTATTCTTCTCGATTATCGGTGTCTTCTACTACTTGCGTGTTATCAAAGTGATGTACTTTGATGATGTGGTTGATGACCAGCCGCTGACATGTGGTCGTGATATGCAGATCACCTTGAGTTCAAATGGACTTCTGGTATTGGCGTTGGGACTCTATCCTGCGGGGCTGATGTCGCTTTGTTTGTCTGTGTTTTAGTGTTTGCTGACTTGCCGAGCCAACCATAACTGACTTTTCCGCG
>JAGLQT010000029.1 GCA_023136715.1 Gammaproteobacteria bacterium
AAAACTACTCTGTAACCAATTCCCGGATCATCGTTTCAAGATGCTTCGCTATTCCAAAAGATACATCCCTCAAAAAACTGCTTATCTATCTGTGTTGTAGGTGAAATAACCATTGAGCATTATGCTGCATGAACACATGCTGCCGAACGGGATAAAAGGTTCACTTTGGATATTTCTACATAATATTCCAGGGCTTGGAATTAATCTAATTACCATGTAAAGTCTAGGCATTAATATCAGTAAACTTGAGATCATCGAATATGGAAATACTTAATAGATTGAGTATTGGTAATGTGTATTTCACACCGAAGCCGGTTCGCCAGCCATTATTATTTATAACAATTCTTATAACACTATTTGCTAGTAGTGTTATTCATGCGGCACTAACCGTACCCACAGATGCGCAAATGCCCGGCACCCAGATTGGTGAAGCCTCTCAGGAGTCTGTAACCAAATGTGACAACTGTCATCATGCGTCAGCGACCCCTGGCCCTGCGGTCAATGTTGTTCAGGACTGGCGAGGCAGTATGATGGCGCATGCTGGCAGGGATCCCATTTATTGGGCGACTGTAGCGATAGCCGAGCAGGATTTTGATGGTGCGGGAGATATCTGTATTCGTTGTCATACTATGGGTGGTTGGCTTGCAGGGCATTCAACGCCGACGGATGGATCTGCATTGAGCGATGCAGAAGCAGCAGAGGGTGTTGGCTGTGACGTTTGCCATAAAATGACCAATCCAGATAACTCTGAGCATCTGGGTGTGCAGAATGCGCCTTTTATCGCTAATGATGGTGGTTCATCTGTTGAAGGGTATTATGGTAGCGGCCAGTTGTCCCTGTCCGGCAATACACCTAAATTGGGACCTTATAGTGTCCCTGATGATGCCAACCCTACTCATCAGGCAAATCAATCGCTGTTTCATCGATCTGTCGATTTCTGCGGTTCGTGTCACGATGTGTCTAATCCTGTGGTGGGTGATCTAGCGCCTAATCATGGTGCGCAGCAACTACTAGATCCTAGTAAATACAGCGGTGCTCTCGGTGGAGATGTAAGTGGCAAGGCTGCTTTCAATAACCCGCCTTACAAGTATGGCGTCGTCGAGAGAACCTTCAGTGAGTACAAGGCCAGTTTGCTGTCACAAACGCTGGTGTCTGACTACGCTTCACTGCCAGGAGATTTGCAGAATGGTTCAATTCAGAAAACCTATAACGCAGCATTAGTTGCCGGTCAGGGCGGTAATTATGCGGACGGTACAGATCGTTACTTCAGTTGTCAGGCCTGTCATATGACTCCAATGACGGGATTAGGTGCCAACAAGGCAGGCGTGCCTGTTCGTAACGATTTACCCATGCACGATCTTACTGGTGGCAACTACTGGATACCTGAAGTGATGCAGTACATGGATACAAACAGTACGCTGCTTCTCGGTGGTGCCTTATCTGCAGATGACATTAGTGGCTTGGATGCGGGAATTTTGCGAGCGAAGACTAATCTTGAAAATGCCGGCGCTCTTTCTGTATTGGGTAATAATTTGAAAGTCACCAATCTTACCGGTCATAAACTTATCTCTGGTTATCCAGAAGGTCGGCGTATGTGGCTCAATATTGTCTGGAAGGATGGTGGGGGTGCCACTATTCGCGAGGATGGTGAGTATGGAGCAATGGCTGTCGATTTTGATGTTAATAACGATACCTTTATAGATGCGAATGATACCGTCAATACACTGCTGGATCTTAACGATGCCAACACAAAAATCTACGAAGCACATGGAGCCATTACACAGGATTGGGCGGCAAAACTTATTGCTGTTTCATCAGCCTATGCAACGGTGCCTGTTGCCTTTGATAGAGTCACTGGGTTGGAGACTTATAACATCGGTCAGGTCGCTGCTCAGGATCCGGGTACCTATCACGAAACATTCCATTTTGTGCTCAACAATAAAGTCGTTAAGGATAACCGCATTCCTCCCTATGGCATGGATTACGATGAAGCGCTTAAACGAAATGTAATACCAGTGCCTGCAACGCAGTATGGCAATCCAACAAGTGGTGGAACATTTAATTACTGGGATGACTTCCAGCTCAATCCACCCACAGATGCCGTCAGTGCAGAAATAAAATTGATGTATCAACCAACTAGCTGGGAATATATCGAGTTTTTATATCTGGCGAATAGTGGAAACATTACTTTCCTCGCCAATGAGGGCAGCAATCTTCTTGATGCATGGCTTAATACCGGTATGGCAGCGCCACATGTTATGGCTAGCACTAGCTGGTTTCCTGATAATGATAGTGATGGTATAGCCGATTCGGTTGATCCTAATGATGATAATGACGGGTATCTTGATACAGAAGATAACTGCACCTTGATTGTTAATGATCAGCTTGATGCTGATGGTGATCTTTACGGTAATGCCTGTGATGCTGATTTTAATAATGATGATATTGTTAATTCGCTGGATATTGGTTTATTCAAAGCAGAGTTCTTCACCACTGGCGTTCAGGAGACTGACCTCAATAGTGATAGTATCGTTAACTCGCTGGACTTGGGTTTATTCAAGAAGCTTATTGGATCAGCGCCCGGACCTTCTGGTGTGGCTCCATAAGAATCTGTATTTTGGTTATGGTGAGATCAGCTTAGGAAGGAGCCTCATAGCGTGAATAACAAAAGTTATTTTGAAATTAATTCCCTGATCAATTCTTCAAGATGTTCTGCTATTCCAAAAGAGACATCTCTCAATATGCCCTGCTTATCAATCAATATAGAAGAGGGTGTTCCCTGCAATTGATATGTCTCAAACGTGAGTGCATTGTGTGTTTTTGATTTTAGATAATCTAGCGCCTGTTTATGAACAGGTGCTTTCTTTTCTTCTGGCCAGTTATTGTAATCAGCTATCTGGCTTTCTATAAACGCGAGTATTTTTTCTTCGGTGATATCTTCCTTGTGCTCTACGAGTTTGTCCATGGCAACAGGAAACGGTAGTGTGTAATCAAGTTTGTTGTTTTTTAATAAATGGGTGTTGGCTAATTGTTTTGCAGGCTCGCCAGTGACTTCGCCGGTTTCAATCAGGCGTTGTAAATTTTCCAGTGTGTTTTTGTCAAAGTCTTCAAAGGCGGTGGCGATACCAAGTACGATGAAATTGTCATGCTCAAATAGTTCGTATAAACGTATGGCTTCAGGCAGGGCGTGAACGAAACAGCCAGTGCAGTTGATTTGAAAGACTTCTATCAGAATGACTTTACCGAGGTGGTCGCTGATGTTGGAGGCTTCGCCCTGTACCCATGTTTCTAATTGAAGGTCGGGTGCTTTTTTTCCGAGGCTGGCGATTGTTTTCATGTCTTTATTGTGGCGGCTTTATGCCTGCTTCTGCCAGGGCGCGCATGCGCTGTGCATGACAATCGCGTGCATCTTTCACCATATAGTGCTCTCCCGAGTGATGGAATCCCAATTTGGTGTAGAAATGTTTGAGTTGTTTTTTAAGCTCGGGCGTGCGTTCTTCTGATTCGTCATCAACGATGGGAAAAGCTTTCAACGCGACCAGTGTGTTATTCATATCCACAATCTGGCTCATACGTTTCATCATTTCTGTGCCAATATTGTGATTTCTGTACTCAGGTTCCACCATGAGTTCAGCAATATACACCAGGCCGCTACAAGGCGTTTCTTCAGCTTCATCTTTGCTGAAAGATTCGATAAAACAGTTGTTGTCTGAAAGAATATGGGTGCCAAGATCAGAAATTTCGGGAGAAATGGAATCGAACAGGTCCTGTATGTCATCAAATGATTTACGCGCAAGCGAAATATCTATTCGATGACCTGAAATTCTCGCGACAATTTTTTCCTCGGCCGCATCATCATCCCAGATGATGGCCTGACCCTGAAAATTAACCAGTAAATGGCTGAATTCTTCCAAATCTGAAGGTTTGAGAGAAAACTCAAATTCTAAATCTGACAGAAGATCTGATTTCATAATATCTGCGTCGTGGTTGTATATGAGTTATTGCTAATATGCGGTCAAAGCTGTTAAAAATCAAGTCAATAATGCGCTATATGGTGTAATGTTAAACACTAATTCTGATTAAATTTATTCCTGAATATTGCATTATGTCGAAATCATCTGTTGCCGTTATTGCTGGTTCACAACTCGCTGATTATCACTTTGGAGAAGATCACGCATTTGGTCCATATCGTCATCAGGCCTTTCTGGATGGCATGGACAGGCTGGGTTTAACTTCACAGGTTGAATGGCTGGATCCTGTTCAATGTGATCTCCAAAGTCTGCAAAGTTTCCATAACGATGAATTTATTGAAATGGTGAGGCAGCGTTCAGCATTGGGTACGGGGTTTCTGGATAATGGTGATACGCCCGCCCGTAAAGGTATTTTTGAAGCCGCTTTAACGGTAGTGGGTTCTGTGCTTGATCTGGTCGATAAGATTATGGATAAACAGTTTCGGCGGGGTTTTTCACCCATTGCTGGCCTTCATCATGGGTACCGTGATCACTGTAGCGGTTTCTGTGTGTTCAATGATTGTGCCGTTGCTATTGAGCACTTACGCAGGCGGCATCATTTACAGAAAATTCTTTACGTTGATATTGATGCTCACCATGGTGACGGGGTGTTTTACAACTACGATAGTGACAGCAATCTGTTTATGGTCGATTTTCACGAAGACGGGCGTTTTCTGTATCCCGGCACAGGTGATACTGATGAAACAGGATGTGGTTCTGCGCAGGGTTCGATGATGAACTTCCCCATGCCCATACAAGCTACCGATGAGGACTTTTCCCGGTTATGGTCTGAAGCTGAAGTCTTCATAAGGTCGATCGAACCGGAATTCATCATTTTGCAGTGTGGTGCTGACGCAATGAAAGGTGATCCGATTACACATCTGGAGTATTCGCAGCAATCCTACCAGCTTGCTGCGGAAAGCTTATGCCGCACTGCAGACGAAGTTTGTGATGGCAGGATGATTGCTTTAGGTGGTGGCGGTTACAATATGGAGAATATATCGCTAGCCTGGCCGGTGGTTGTTCGTGCAATGCTTTAAGCCTGTTTTTGCTTTTTAAAAATGCAGCCAGGTTCGATTGAGTTCTTATTTGTTACCGCTGAGTAATTGCAGCAGGGCATTCGCTGGCCCCGACCGGGTTCTGGCTTTATGAAACACCACGCCCAGTTCGCGCTGCATTTTTGTTGTTTTTATATCTATTACTTTTAATGAGTCATCAATCATGGAATCGGGGATTACGCCCCAGCCTAATCCGGTTTCGACCATGGCTTTTATAGTTTCCAGATAATTGGTTTCTATCAGGATGTTGATGTTGTCGTCGAGTTGCAGGGCGTGGTTGATCAAAGCGCGGGTGTAGGTGCCGTAGGAAGGCAGTATCGACGGTTTCTGCAATAATTGCTTGCGCGTAACTTTGCCTGCAGCTAGCGAGTGATTGGCGGCGACCACGCAGTGCATGGGGTCGTTCCAGACCTTTTTCAGGCTGAGGCGTTTATCGGGCTGGCTGGGCAGGGTGACGATGCCGAGTTCGATGTCGCCGTGCAGCACTTGCTGGCAGGCCTGTTCTGAGTCCATGAATTGTAGTTCCAGATCGACATCGGGATATTGTTTTGAAAACTTGCCTAATATGGCGGGCAGGCGGTGCAGGCCGATGTGGTGGGAGGTGGCGAAGCGCAAATGTCCACTAGTGGTTTCGTGCAGGTTGCTGATGATGCGTTCGCTTTCTTCGAGTTCATCGAGTATGCGCTGGTAGCCGGGGATGAGTGCCTGGCCGGCTTCGGTGAGTTGCACGCTTTTGCCAATGCGGTCGAACAGGCTGATGTCGAGGAACCGTTCCATGGTTTGTATGCGTTTGCTGACGGCTGGTTGTGTGAGGTGCAATGCTTCGGCAGCGCGTGAGAAAGAGGCAGTTTCGCTAACGGCGAGAAAGGCACGAATGTTCTGGATGTCCATGTTTCTATCTTATAATAAAAAGGAATGAATATTATGAAAATAATGAATTTGTGTTATTTGTTATTCAGGTCTATTCTCAGCTTCGGTTTGGAATTTATATAAAGAATTAATGAGTGAGAGCCAATGACTGCTAAAACGCTTTACGACAAATTGTGGAATGTGCATGTAGTTCGTGCTGAAGATGACGGCACGGCTTTGCTTTATATCGACCGCCATCTGGTGCATGAGGTGACTTCACCGCAGGCTTTTGAAGGCTTGCGTATCGCGGGTCGCAAACCGTGGCGCACGAATTCGATTGTGGCGGTACCCGATCATAATGTGCCAACGACAGATCGCAGTGCTGGTATCGAAGATCCGGTGGCACGCTTGCAGGTGGAAACGCTGGATAGAAACTGTCAGGAATTTGGTCTCAATGAATTTGTCATGTCTGACATTCGCCAGGGCATCGTGCATGTCATTGGTCCCGAGCAGGGTGCGACCTTGCCGGGCATGACGGTAGTTTGTGGTGATTCGCATACTTCTACCCACGGTGCTTTCGGTGCGCTGGCTTTTGGTATCGGTACTTCCGAAGTTGAGCACGTTTTGGCAACGCAGTGTTTGTTGCAGAAGAAAAGCAAAAACATGCTGGTGAGTATTGACGG
>JAGLQT010000290.1 GCA_023136715.1 Gammaproteobacteria bacterium
ATGTGAAAGCCGGTAATTGGCCGCTTGAACTAAAAAAAGATACTTACTATACGCTCAAGGAATCTATCACGGTCTTAAAAAATCAGACCACACGCGAAGACTTCACGCTGGAAGGTGGTCATCTGATTGAATACCGTGGTGAGTGGATAGAACCGGCTGAAAAAGAACGTCGTGTCGCTGATGCCAAAGCAGAAGCAGCCGCCAGAGCGAAAGAGAAAGAAGAAGAAAAAGCCAGGGCTTTAGTCAGACGCAAGGCTGAAGATGTGCAACGTCAGCAAGCAAAACACAATATCGCCACCGCTGCCCCAGTTTATAAAGCACCAGTCGTACAGAATAATGATTCAGGAATTATAATTAAAGCGCCGGATATTGCAGAGAATGGCGCAGTCATTCCAGTGACATTGTCTGGTTTGAATTTGCCGCCGGGAAAATCGTTAACGCTGGAAACTGAGTACGGTTGCTCGATATTTAGAATGACTAATAAAGGACGCAATGTGGTCGATAGTTTCGGTACCCGGATTAAGTTAGGAAAAAGCCAGAGGATTAGGGTCAGGATGTACGGTGATGTCGTCGCCAGCAAGGAAATTAAAGTCACAATTGGTGGTATGGGGGCAACGGGTTTTGTTGATGAAACAAAACGCACCGCCAGCTGGTCGTTTATCAAAGAAGCGCATGCAGCTTCTTCGGATGAAACTTGTCAGTTGAAACAAATGGATCTTGATCCTGCCGAGATGGCTAGTGAAGGTAGCAGTATAAAAATGAGAGCAAAACAGAAAAGTGGTTACACTGAGATCAAGGTGCTAACCAAACATCCTATGGAAACCGGGCTTCGTAAAGATAGAAGTACGGGCAAAAGGATTCCTGCACATTATATCCAAAACCTGTCGATTCAGTCGGGTAGTGAGAAAATTCTGGTAGCTAACAATGCAAGTATCTCTAAAAATCCCTACTTCTCTGTCAAGTTTAACAATGTAAGTAAGGGAGATGTGGTGACAGTAGCCTGGGTAGATAACCGTGGTGCCGCCGACAAAAGGACGGCAAAAGTTAAATAATAAATAGAAAGTGATTGAAGGATAATAAGAATGTTAAAGCGATTATTAGTATCGATTTTGTTGTTGGCTAGTCTGTCAGTTGCTGGCATCGCTCAGGCCAGTGAACAGCATGGTTTTTATAACAAATCGTCAGATATGGTCGAAGCACTTTCCGGCAAGAAAAACCTCGGCAAGAAACGCAGCCTGTTTGGTGGTGGCGATACGACCCGTTCACTCAAGCGCAAGAAAAAAGTGGCCGTCATGAAAATGGATGAACAGTCGGGTAAATACGCTGAGACTATTTATGAGACCGGTCACGAGCTGGGTAATGCCAATCTCAAAGTCGAGTTTGATTTTAACTCGGCCAATATTCGAAGCGAATCGCATGCATTGTTAAAAGAGCTGGCGCAGGCGCTAAAAAGTAATGCCCTGGCAAAAAAACAGTTCACCATTGCTGGTCATACCGATACTACGGGTGATGATGCCTACAACATGCAACTCAGTGTTAAGCGTGCGCAGGCAGTTAAAAAATATCTGGTGGCACAACATGGCGTAGCTTCGGCAAAACTCAAAGTGCTGGGTTTTGGTGAAACCATGCCAGTGGTTACCAATGACTCAAAAAAGAATCGCCAGCTCAACCGTCGTGTTGAAGTTTTGAGTAAGTAATAAAAAAATAATAAGCGGATATTTTTAGATGGAAACTTTTGAAAACTCACTGCCTACTGGCACGCTATTAGACAACCGTTATAAAATAGAATCGGTGCTGGGTGAAGGTGGTTTTGGTATTACCTATAAAGCCCACGACAACCAGCTCGATTACACCGTCGTCATCAAGGAATTCCTGCCGCAGGAATGTGCCGCTCGTTCAGGTGATAGCGTTACCGTGCAGGCGCGTACTAATCGCACCGATGATTACCAATACGGCCTTGAACGCTTTCTCGATGAAGCCAGGCATCTGGCCAAGTTTCAGCATCCCAATATTGTGCGCGTTAGCAATTTCATCAATACCAACGGCACCGTCTATTTCGTTATGGACTACGCCGAAGGTGAAGACCTCGGCGACTGGCTGAAAAAACATGAAATTCTCAATGAAGATATCATTTTAAAAATCGTAACACCGATATTAGAAGGTCTCGCCGAAGTTCATAAAGCCGGATTGCTGCATCGTGACATCAAACCCGGCAATATCTTCATGCGCAAACAGGGCGGCCCGATGCTGATCGACTTTGGTGCTGCACGTCAGGCGCTGGGTGAACACAGCAAATCCATCTCCGCGATTATCTCGCAGGGCTACGCACCACCCGAGCAATACACCACAAGGGGAAAACAGGGGCCGTTCACCGATCTCTACGCCATCGGTGCCACGCTGTATAAATTGATCACCGGTAAAGTACCGTTAGAATCTGCCGACCGTGCCCACGATGTTCACGAAGGTGAACCAGATCCAATGGCACCAGCACTTGAGGCTGGACAGGGCAAAGTCGGTGACTGGTTGTTACAGCTCACTGATCAGATGCTCAGGATCAGTGCTAAAGATCGTCCGCAAAATGCAGAAGCAGTTCTAGAAGCAATAAAAAACAAAATGATCGCTACTGTAGGTTCGAATTCATTCGAACAAAAACAGCAGGATGGTAATAAAACCCGTGTTGTTAGAAGTGGTGAACGTTTTGGTAAACAGGTTAAAGCAGCACCTGTAGGTGCAGATTCATCTGTACAACCCAGTAAAGGGAAAATACCATTAATCGCCGTGGTAGTTGTCGTCATTGCAGCTATTGCCGGAGGTGGCTGGTGGTTCAGTCAAAATATGATGCATGCAACAAACGAAAGCGTTCGAATGAATTCGA
>JAGLQT010000291.1 GCA_023136715.1 Gammaproteobacteria bacterium
TTCTGAATTTAGTTCATCGACCTGAAAAGTGCCAGTTTGATCCCAGGTGAGCATCATATCCAGCAAATCTGAGTCGATCATAAATGCTATCACTTTTGATTGTGCAATAGCGGTGAAGTTTCTTGGAATGATATGAGCTAGTGCTGTTTTAGTATCCTCAGTTCCTGCTTTAAGTGTTTTAACAACCTTGCTGTTCTCTACAAGATCAACAACACCCTCATGAAGAAAAATGTGATCGGCTTTAGCATCACCCTGGATAAAAATATTGTCACCTTTGTTGATTTCAACAATAACGAGTTTGCCGCATATTTCTCTGAGGCTTTCAGAGTTCAGGGTATTGAGAGGCTGGTAGTTGCTGAGATCCCTGGATGTTATTTTTTTGCTCATTACAAAACCTTGTTATTTGTCTTTCCGTCAGATTATAGCTTGTTAATTATATTTGTTATCAATAAAAAGTAACACAGTGAAAATGTTAGCCGTGGCCGCCTGTTTGTTCAGTTATATCAATGTAGACTTTAATACGCTGACCCGGCTGTAGATATTTGCTTTTAATCACATTCCAGCGATGCAGATCATTGACACTGACGCTATATCTGCTGGCAATTCGAGATAAAGAATCTCCATTTCTAACAGTATAGGAGATGGATTGAATGGTGTCAGAAGGTTTACGCTGACTTAACCTGGCCTGAGTCGGTGAGTTGTTCTTCCAGACAACAATTTTCTGCCCCTGACGTAGCGGGTCACGTATCGCCATGCCATTCCATTTGGCGAGTTTGTGCATACCTACATCGTACTTTCTGGATAACTCCCAGAAACTGTCACCTTTTTTGACGATATACGTGATACGAGTTTTGCCCTTGCTGGAATTTTGAATACTACTGAGACGTTGCCCTGCACTGAGTGCGTAATCAGTACGTTTGCGACTGGCCACCGGGATGAGTAAATGCTTACCGGCGCGGATATTGTTACCGCGAATACGATTTACTTTGCGCAGGTGTTTGACCGTGGTGTCGTATTTGAGGGCGATGTGACCAAGGGTCTCCCCAGATTCTATACGATGACGCTGCCAGCGAATCCGATCTTTATCATCCAGGTTTTCCAGATTAGCCATTAAAGTATCAGCAGCATCGGCAGGTAAAAGAAGCTGATGAGGACCTTCGGGTGGCGTTGCCCAGCGATTGTATGCAGGATTGTAATTGTAAAGTGTATCGAGCTTAATCTCGGCCAGCTCAGCAGCCAGTGCGAGATCGATTTGTGAACCTGCATCAACACGTTTAAAACCCGGGACATGAGGAATACAGCGCAGGCTGATTTCATATTTTTGTGGGTGACTGATCAGTTCTTTCAGTGCTAACAACTTTGGAACGTAACTGCGAGTTTCTTTGGGCAGGTCCAGGCTCCAGAAATCGGTAGGCTTATTTCGTTTTTTGTTTTTTCTGATCGCTCTTTGTACCGTACCAGATCCCGAATTATAGGCGGCTAAAGCCAGTAACCAGTCACCCTTAAAGAGCTTGTTCAGGTTGGTTAAATATTTAAGCGCAGCCTGGGTAGAAGTATAAATATCGCGGCGACCATCGTACCACCAGTCTTGTTTTAAGCCGTAGAGGCGGCCGGTGGCAGGAATAAACTGCCAAATGCCAGCTGCGCGGCCATGTGAATAGGCGAAGGGTTGAAATGCACTTTCTACGATGGGTAGCAATACCAGTTCGGTGGGAAGGCCGCGGTCTTCGGCCTCACTCAGAATATAGTGCAGGAACGGATCGCTACGCTTCATTACGCGTTGAATATAGCTCTTGTGACCAGCGTACCAGGTTAATTGGGATTGTAAGGCTTTTTTGTCGGTGTGAGATTCGAGTTTGAATCCAGCGCGAACATGCTGCCAGACGGTCTCATGAGGCAGGCCGTTTACTGCCGGTGAGTTGAATTCCATATCAAAATCATCGAAATCATCAAACTCAGGTAGCTCTGTTTCGGATAGATCCTGGTTTTCATCAGATTGGATTGCTTCGCTTAGAGTTTCTTCGGTTTGAATCTCAATCGAGGCATTATCCTGCTTGACGCTTCCAGGCTGACAGGCACTGAGCGTGGTAGTTATCAGGATGGTAAAAATAAAGTAAAAGATTCTTATGGGCATATTTTTCTTTGTGTTTAATGAAATCAACGGCTTTGATCCATTTTACCCTGTTTAAGGCAGAGCTGTGGGGATAAAGTTTTGCCTGTACTCTTTCATAAAGCTGAAATGTTTTTATTTTACGCGATAGAATGACGGAATTATGAAGAAAGAACCTAATAACCTAGTCATTGCTTACACTGACGGAGCCTGTCGTGGCAATCCTGGCCCAGGTGGTTGGGGCGTTAGTCTGAAGTATAACGGCAACCACAAAAAACTGTTTGGTGCTGAAGCCGAAACCACAAATAACCGAATGGAACTGACGGCTGCGATTGTGGCGCTAGAGACATTAACGCGCTCCTGCCCGGTTGTGATTAACACCGATTCAAAATACGTGCTCGAAGGTATTACCAGCTGGATGCCCAACTGGAAAAAACGAGGATGGAAAACAGCCTCCAGAAAACCAGTTAAAAATGTCGATTTGTGGCAAAGACTGGATGCCGCCACCCAGAGTCATGAAATTGAATGGGTCTGGGTAAAAGGTCATTCTGGTGATCCAGGCAATGAGCTTGCCGATGAATTAGCCAATCAGGCTATCGATGAGATGCAGGCCTGATTAATCCAGATTCATGAGGATGGGGTAATGAGACAAATTGTATTAGATACTGAAACTACCGGCCTGGATCCCAGGCAGGGGCATCGGGT
>JAGLQT010000292.1 GCA_023136715.1 Gammaproteobacteria bacterium
ATTTATCTACAATATCGAGTAACCGGTTTACATTGAGTGGTTTGGTAATGTAGTCGGTAAAGCCTGCATCTTTACCCCGTTTTATATCGCTCAGCATGGCGTTTGCGGAAACCGCGATAACAGGGATGGCCTGGAGATGTTTGTCAGCTTTAATAATTTCCATCACCTGATAGCCATTCTTACCCGGCATATTAATATCCAGCAGGATTAGTTCAGGCTCGCGTGCTTTTGTAAGTTCAATACCTAGTTCATGTGTGTGTGCAGTAAGCAGATGTATATTGCTACGTTGACCGAGAATTTGTTCAACAAGTTTAAGGTTGGCAGGATTATCTTCAATATAAAGTAGCGTGTGCTGAACATCAGTCTTGTGGAAATGCAAACCATCGTTTGCAGTCAGGATGTCGGATTCTGATTCAATAGATGTTACACGAGGTAGTTCAATCCAGAAAGTACTACCGATACCCACTTCACTTTCTACACCAACTCTGCCGCCCATCATTTCAATGATACGCTGGGTTATCGTTAAGCCGATTCCTGTGCCTTCAATGTCGCTAGTCTCAGCCTCTAGCCTGTTGAATGGCTGGAATAATTCAGGCAATCTCGTTTCAGGTATACCAGATCCAGTATCTTTAACCAAAATTGCTATATGCTTGTCATCTTTTAGCAGGACTTCAACCATAATGCTGCCATTTTCTCGATTGTATTTGATGGCATTGGAAAGGAGGTTAAGCAAGGCCTGTTTAAGGCGCGTATAGTCGGCGCGTACTGCTATGTTTTGTAAACATGAATGTGTGATTTTTATATTACGCTTGTCGGCCAGTGTTTTAATCAAAGTAAAGCAGTCTTTGATGATCGAATTAACCTCAATGGACTCAAGAGACATATCAATCTGGCCTGATTCGACTTTAGCAAGGTCGAGAACTTCATTAATCAGGGTAAGTAAATGTTTGCCCGCGTTGATGATTTCATTAACATTGTCCTTTTGTTCGTCAGAGAAAGATTCTTCAAGCTGTAATAGCTGACTAAAACCAAGGATAGCATTCATTGGAGTTCGCAATTCGTGACTCATGCTGGAGAGGAATTCAGATTTGGCCTTATTAGCGTATTCAGCTTCCTGTTTCGCCTTAATAAGAGCCATCTCGTCATCTTTCTGCTTAGTAATATCCTGCACCAAAGAAGCGACACCAATTACTTTCCCGTCTTCATCAATTAATGGCGTGTTATACCAGTCACATAATACGGTATTTCCATCCCTGGTAATATTTTCATTGGTGCTTCGCAGTCCACCTTTTAAAGTTAACAACTGTTCCCATATTTCACCTACATCATCAAAGACATGTGATGGGATGACGAATTCTGTTGCGTGTTTGCCTAATACTTCTTCTTTGCTAAATCCAAATATAAACTCAGCGGCTGAGTTCCATTCTGTTACGCAAAAATTGTTATCCCACTCAATAACACCGAGTGGTGTACGTTGAACGTGTAGGGCCATGCGTTGTTGCGATTCTCTAATAGCTTTTTCGCTTTGTTTTTGATCGGTAATGTCTTCAACTATGGACCAAATCTTGGGCTGACTCATGTGATCTTTAACCAATATGCCA
>JAGLQT010000003.1 GCA_023136715.1 Gammaproteobacteria bacterium
CCGGTAATCGCGCCCATGATGCCTTCGTCTTCAACTGCGCTCAGCGCTTTGATGTCGTCCATATTAGTAATACCACCAGAAGCGATCACAGGAATATTAACTGCCTGCGCCAGTTTTACTGTGGCTTCAACATTGACGCCCTGCATCATGCCATCGCGCGAAATGTCGGTGTAAACAATAGCTTCAACACCGTCCTGCTCAAAACGCTGCGCCATGTCGATGACATCGTGCTTGGATAATTTTGACCAGCCATCAACCGCCACTTTACCGTCTTTGGCGTCCAGGCCAACAATAATATGGGTAGGGAATTCCGCGCAGACTTCACTGATAAAGTGTGGCTCGTTAACCGCCTTGGTGCCGATAATCACGTAACGCACGCCAGCATCAAGGTAAGCAGCGATAGTGTCATCGTCGCGGATACCACCACCAATCTGGATATCAATCTCTGGATAAGCGCTAGCGATATCGTGAATTACACCGGCATTCTTCGGTTTGCCGGCAAAGGCACCGTCGAGATCAACCAGATGCAAACGTTTAGTGCCTGCTTCTACCCAACGCCCCGCCATGGCAACAGGGTCATCGGAAAAAACCGTGCTGTCTTCCATTTTGCCCTGACGCAAACGTACACATTGGCCATCTTTTAAATCAATCGCGGGGATCAGTAACATGAGCTTTTTATACCTTTTGTAAATCTACTTTATTAATCCAGTGAACCAGTTCCACTGGGTGAAATTTTCTAACAGCTGCAAACCGTCGGCAGCGCTTTTCTCTGGATGAAATTGTGCGGCAAAAACATTATCTCTCGCTATCGCTGAGACAAAATCAATGCCGAAGTCGGTAGTACTGGCCACCAGCGCCTCATCTTTCGGAGAGACATAATAACTGTGTACGAAATAAAAGCGGCTATCCTGCTCGATACCATCCCACAAAGGATGGCTTTGAGTCTGGTGTACGCGGTTCCAGCCCATGTGAGGAATTTTAAGCAAGGCTTCTTTCTGGTCTATTTTATTCTCCGCAAAGGCGGTGCCAAAAAAACGTACTTCGCCATCATATAGCCCCATGCAATCGACGCCGTCATTCTCTTTACTATGAGCCAACAAAACCTGCATGCCCATGCAAATACCCAAAAAAGGTTTTTCTCTGGCGGCTTTTAATACCGGCTCGATAAGACCACGCTGCTTTAGTTCCAGCATACAATCACGCGCCGCACCCTGACCGGGAAAGACGATATGATCAGCGGCGGCAATTTCAGCCGGATCAGAAGTCACTTTGACCTTCTGACCCGAACTAGCTACGTGCTCCAAAGCTTTTGATACGGAACGCAGGTTACCCATGCCGTAATCGACAACAGCTATCAACGACATTGGCTTTATAACGCTCCCTTGGTGCTCGGCATAATACCTTTCATACGAGGATCGAAAGCCAGCGCCATACGCACAGCACGGCCAAATGCTTTGAACACGGTCTCTGCGATGTGATGCGAATTGTCGCCACTGATATTATCAATGTGCAAACTCACACCAGCGTGATTAACAAAGCCCTGAAAGAACTCGTGCAATAGATCAGTTTCAAAATCACCAATACTGGCACGCGGATATTTAACCCTGTGCTCAAGACCGGGACGACCTGAAAAATCGATAACCACTCGCGATAAAGCCTCATCCAGCGGCACATAAGCGTGACCGTATCGCACGATACCTTTTTTATCGCCCACAGCCTTGTTAATAGCCTGACCCAGAGTAATGCCGATGTCTTCAACCGTGTGATGCGCATCGATTTCCAGGTCACCTTTTGCTTCAATTACCAGATCAATCAAACCATGGCGCGCGACCTGATCGAGCATGTGCTCAAGAAAAGGTACACCTGTGTTCAATTTACAAACGCCGGTACCGTCAAGATTCACCTGAACCTTGATCTGGGTTTCCAGCGTATTTCGCTCTACACTTGCCTGACGATCTGTCATTTATTTCTCCAATCGAGCAATTGCTCGTCGTTTATACCTGCAACCAAAAGGTCACAGGACCATCATTAATCAGCTCAACCGCCATGTCAGCACCAAACCTTCCTGTCTGCACCTGCGGCTGTTGCTGGCTCATTATATCAACAACTGCGGCAAATAAATCAGCTCCTTGCTCCGATGGTGCGGCTGATGAAAAACTGGGGCGTTTGCCCTTACCGGTATCTGCCGCCAGCGTGAATTGCGGCACTAATAATACTTCTCCTGCAATATCTAGCACACTCTGGTTCATCTTGCCGTCATCATCAGCAAAAACACGGTATTCCAGCAACTTCTTTACCAACCGCTCAGCCTGCTCGCAGCTATCGCTCTTTTCCACACCCACCAGCACCATTAAGCCCGTACCGATTTTTGCAATACACTCACCCTCCACCGTCACCGATGCGTGGCTAACGCGCTGCAGCAAGCCAATCATGTACACTTCTCCCTTTTAAACGACCACAACATATTACCATGTAGGAATAATCCTACATCACGCAGCCCAATCCACTGATAGCATGAAATCATGCATACACCCATAATCCACACAGGGACAAAGGGAATGAGTCAACAAAGGACATAGGGATATAACGTAGCATATGTATAGATCAAGGATAGGGATAAAGGACTAATCTAGATTTAAAGGAAGAACCCCAAGGAAAGAAACGGACTGCTATAGCGCGAGACTCACCACCAATCAAGGAAGGTCCTGGACCCCGGTTTTTACCGGGGTCTTTTTATTTCTGCTGAAAATCCTCCAGTCCTGAAAAATCAAATAATCCGGTATCAGCCAAATGCGACGGTTTAACGTTCGCCAAACTGCGCATAATAATATCGCTTCTCCCAGGGTATTCAGTCTCCCAATCTTTAATCATCGATTTGACTACTTTACGCTGCATGTTTTCCTGCGAACCACATAAGTTACAGGGAATAATCGGAAACTGTTTCATATCCGCATAAAACTCAATATCACTTTCTTTGCACAAAGCCAGTGGCCTAATAACCATGTGCTTTTTATCGTCACTCAATAACTTAGGCGGCATTGATTTCAGCTGGCCATTGAAAAACATATTCAGAAATAGCGTTTCCACCATGTCATCGCGATGGTGGCCCAGTGCTATTTTAGTCGCACCTATTTCATCTGCGAAATTGTACAAAATACCGCGGCGCAGGCGCGAGCATAAACCACAAGTAGTTTTACCATCGGGCACTTTTTCTTTGACGATGCTGTAGGTATCTTGCTCGATAATATGAAACTCAACACCCAGCTCGCGTAAATAATCAGGAAGAATATGCTCGGGAAACCCTGGCTGCTTCTGATCGAGATTAACCGCAATAAGTTCGAAATCAATCGGTGCTTTTTTCTGTAACTCCAGCAATATATCGAGCATGGTGTAACTGTCCTTTCCGCCGGACAGGCAAACCATCACACGATCGCCCTGATCGATCATGCCATACTGGACAATCGCTTCACCGATATTGTGACGCAAACGTTTTTTCAGACGTTTCATATCCGCCTTCATCACCGGAGGTTCTATATTGATAACATGATCATTCATACAGCGACTTCTCACCCGGGGGACGTGTTTGAAATAACCTGAAAGACCAGAAATATTGTGAAGGACATACTGCAATCGTTTTTTCTATTGCCTGGTTCATCGCGAGTGCATCACCCATATCATCACCCGTCATATTTTCAACGGGTGGTAACAACGTGGTTTTATATTTTTTTAACTGCCTGTCATAACAACAAATACAAGGCAATACAGTCGCTTTACAGGATTTGGTCAGACGCCCCAGCACAGGTATCGTTGCTTTTTGCACACCAAACAGCGGTACAAAAATAGAACGATCACTACCCAGATCCTCATCGGCTAAATACACTAGCGGATCACCTGTTCTAGTTGCACGTATAATTGGACGCAAACCATCTTCCCGAGGAAAAATTGTACCGCCATAACGTACTCGTCGATTTGCCAGCAACCAGTCAAACACCGGATTACGCATTGACTTATAGGGACCATTAGCACCGTAACGCATGGAAATCGAGGCAATGGCCACATCTAAACCAACGCTATGTGACAACAAAATAATAATGTTGCGATCTTGCTTAAGGCATTGCTCAATTTGTTCAAAACCTTCTACCAGTATCATCCGACGCAACATGAACTCAGGATAAAACCACAATCTTGCGTAATACAGCATGGCGCGGACTTGCTCGATAAAATGCGCCTGTAGCATTGCATCGATTTCCTTTTCATCTTTATTGGGGTAGCAAAGTTTCAGGTTGACCCTGGCAATGTGGTAACGCTTTTTATTTTTAGCTGCACCATACACACCGAGAACACGACTCAAAAAAGAGGTCACAAATTGTGGCAGCCAGGCGAGAATAAATAAAAAAATGAGACCCAGCCATGTAAGCCAATAGCGCGGACGCAATAAAGACAGGCCAAACGCAGGTATGTTGCTTTGAATAGAATGAGCGGCCGACATATTACTTTCGCCAGAACGCTGGCATAAATAAAACCAGCAAGGTAAAGATTTCAAGACGTCCCAGCAACATAGAGAAACACAATACCCATTTATCAAACGCACCAAGGCTGGCATAGTTGGCGCTGACATCTCCCAGACCGGGGCCTAAATTATTAATGGTTGCCGCTACCGCAGAGAAAGCGGTGATCTGATCATTGCCCGTTAACATCAGCAATAACATCATCACTACAAAGACCGCCACGTAAGCAGCAAAGAAACCCCAGACTGCATTAATTACTCGATCAGATACCGGTTGCCGTCCCAGTTTCACTACCACCTGAGCATTCGGGTGAATTAAACGCATCATTTCTCGCTGGCCCTGTTTGAAAAGCAGCAAAACTCGAATCACTTTCATACCACCTCCGGTTGAGCCTGCACAACCACCGATAAAACTGGCAAACAAAAGCATCACCGGAACGAACACCGGCCACAAGGAAAACTGACTCAGTGTAAAACCAGAAGTAGTCGCAATCGATACGGCATGAAATACGCCCTGGCGTACGGCCTGCCCAAACTCAGGTATGACTGAATTAATATAAAGATAAGAGACGCTCAACACAGAAATAACAATAAGCCCAGCCGCGTACATTTTGAATTCTGAGTCGCGCAAATAATTGATCAAATTAAAATTCCGTACAACGGTGAAATGCAAAGCAAAATTAATACCGCCCAGGAACATAAAAAGAATCGCGACGAACTCTATCCAGGAGTTATTGAAATAGCCAAGACTGGCATCATGCGTTGAAAAACCACCGATTGAAACGGTAGAAAAACTATGTCCAATCGCATCGAACATCGACATGCCAGCCAGCCAGTAACCGACAAAACAGGCCATGGTTAAACCCAGATAAATAAACCAGAGTGCTTTTGCTGTCTCGGCAATACGTGGTGTTAACTTATTATCTTTGACCGGACCAGGTGTTTCTGCGCGATACAATTGCATGCCACCGATACCCAGCATTGGCATGATTGCCACTGCCAGTACGATGATACCCATGCCACCCAACCATTGCAGTTCCTGTCGGTAAAAAAGAATACTGTGCGGCAAACTGTCCAAGCCGGATAAAACCGTCGCACCCGTGGTGGTTAAGCCCGAAATAGATTCGAATACCGCATCGCTAAAATCGATAGCCAAGGATTCGTAAAGCACAAATGGTAAAGCACCGGCAATACCCAATACCAGCCAGAACAAAACTACCACCATAAAACCATCGCGTAACCTTAAATCACCACGTTGATTTCTAACTGGAATAAAAAGCAAAAAACCGACCACGAATAACAGCAGAAAACTGAAATAGAAAGCACGGCCAGCATCTTCCTGATAGAGCAGATCAATAATCACAGGCGGCAACAATGTTGCACTAAACAACATCAGTAGCAGACCAATCAAACGCTGAATAACGGCAATATGCATAATGCTTTTAAATAAAGGTCACAGCTACCTGAAAGAGTTTTTCAACTTCATGAATTTTTTTCTTATCGAGTAAAAACAGAATCAGATGATCTTCAGCTTTAATCACAATATCGTGATGCGCCATCATTACCTCATCACCGCGAACCAGCGCACCAATCGCTGCACCTTCGGGCAATTTTATTTCATCTATGCGACGACCAACCACCTTAGATGTTTTACTGTCACCGTG
>JAGLQT010000030.1 GCA_023136715.1 Gammaproteobacteria bacterium
AGGCTTCCATCAACAAGAAGAACCCAGAAGCTACTAAATACAGCCCCCGGACCAGGAAAAACTTTTTCATTAATGTCATAGAAATCAACCAGCCCCCACCATAATAAACAGACAGCAGAGAATGCAATAAAACCTGAAAACAGTGTATTTTTAGATAATGTCGATATGTTATCGAGTAATTGCATGATGAATTAAATCTCTAGTAACTCTTCTGATAACGCCAGATACTGCTGGCCAGCTTTGCTGTCCTTGTCGTACTCAAGCACCGGTAAACGAGCAATATGTGATTCCTGCAAGCTACTATCCCTGTTTATCACTGTATTGAACATTTTTCCGCCAAGCTGTGTTTTTAGTTTTTCGTAAACAACCTTTTCCACAGTATTTTCAGGATTGTATAGTGTTGCCAGCCCTCTGTAATCAAGTTTGTGCTTTGTTTTATTTCTAATTACATTGATCATGTTAACAATATGACTAACACCATTCATAGACAGGTAATCACACTGAGTTGGAATAATAGCGAGATCCGAAGCTAATAAAGCATTTAGTGTATAAAAATCACCCGATGGTGGCGTATCGATAATAATATAATCAAATACCTTTTTAATCCTTTCCAGTTTCTCCCTGAGAAAATATTCAAATTTCTCCTGGTTAAGGTATTTCTTAGAGGCTAATGCCATTCTGCTATTGGAAGGTAGCAGCCATATTCCATGCTTAGTTTTTATAATGGCTTTTGTTAAATCACCATCATCATCGCCCATTGCTTCAAAGAAAGACTTTTTATTTTTACAACGCAATAACAAAGAAAGATTAGCCTGAACATCAAAATCTATTAACAGTACACGCTTGCCTTTGGCTGACAATGAACTCGCTAGATTTAGACAGGTAGATGTTTTAGCAACACCGCCTTTTTGATTACAAATACATACAACTTTACACTCGGGAGCAGCTGCCTTTTGAACAGCAGCGTCTAGCACATAAGGCGCATCATCTTGTTTTGGTGGTGTTTTATAAGCTGTAAATACATGCTTACACTTGGAGCACTTAACTCGTAACGTCGGTTTTTTGAAGACACTCTCGTCGACTTTGTACTTCGTTTTACACTTGTCACAACTGATAAACATCAATTAAATCTCATTCATTTTGAATCGACTATTGCCGTGATCAGACCTGGTCCAGAAAGCATTATAGTGATACGTATAATTGTTATTCAGCTTCAACAACTGACTTTATTTTTTCTGCCAATGAATCTGCATCAACAATGTAATCCACATTTCCATTCTCGATCGCACACTGCGTCAGATTAGGATAGACACATGTATCAGTGCTTTGTGCAATAGTAACGCCAGCATTGTCTCTAATTTTAGAAAAACCATCTGTACCATCGTCACCAATTCCCGTTAACAAAACACCGATTGTGTTTGCACCAAAAATATTAGATGCTGATGAAAAAAGTGTATTTAACGGCTGATCATCGCCAGGTTGTTCTACGAGACATATCACATTTTTAGAATTACGCTCAACCATCATAGGCATTTCATTCGAGCAAACGTAACAAACACCCTGCTCCAGTTCCTTGCCCGCTTCACCGGCTTCGACCCGCCAGGGTGTCTGCTCTGCAAACTGCTGGGCAAATGCAGGCAATATTTTCGGCGCTATCTCCTGAATCACAACAATTGTGACTGGCAGCACTGAAGGCAACATTGTCATTAAATTAATAACCGTATTAGGTCCGCCCAGTGTGGTACCAATGGTGACAATATAGTCCATTTCCTGATAACCATAACGCTCGGTAAGTGCATCTTTCTCACCCGCACCATTGAGCTTAACTCGATGAATATTTTTCATCGTCACTGAAGCCGCTATTTTGACACGATCAATAATCTGCTGACGAACATCATGAATATCTTGCGATATCGCACCTGATGGTTTTGGTAAGAAATCAACCACACCCAAACGTATTGCTTCAAAAGTAATATCACCGTGTTCAGAAAGTGAACTCAGCATAACAACAGGAACCTGTGACTCAATCATAATATGACGCACAGTTTTGAGTCCGTCCATCACGGGCATATCGACATCTAGAGTAATGACATCAGGTCTAAGCTCCTTAATCAATTTGAGAGCTTCAAGGCCGTTCTTTGCACTACCAACCACTTCAATTTCAGAATCTGATTCTAATATTTCACGTATTGCCTTAACCATAAAAGTGGCATCATCAACAATCAGAACTTTTATTTTTTCACCCACAATTATTCCTCATACTGGAAACTGGATAGCTTCTCGAAACAAAAACCACCAATACTATTATCTTCTCGGACCGTTAAAGCTATCAAGTCACATTATTAGCATTTGCTGCCTTTCTGGCTTCTACCAGTGCATGCTGTCGCCTGATTTGTTGATTTGACGTCATCTGAGCAATTTCATAAATATCGAGAATAAGTGAGATACTGCCATCACCAATAATTGTTGCCCCAGAGAAACCACTCTTATCACGCAGATAATCAACCAATGGTTTAATTACAAC
>JAGLQT010000031.1 GCA_023136715.1 Gammaproteobacteria bacterium
TTAACGACAACAACAAATAAATTTTCTTTATCCGTAAACTGATTACTGGTAGAGAACAAGGTTGTAAGATGAATAATCGGCAGTGTTTTACCTCTTAAATATATAACTTCCGTACCTTCAATAATTGTGGAATCGCTAGCATTGATTCTTAGCGTCTCTTCAATATTGGCCAGTGGAATGGTGTACATGTTGCCACTAACGCGTACCAGATGAGCCGGTATAATGGCCAGTGTCAAAGGAATCTTCAATCTTATTGTCGTGCCCTTTCCTGGCACAGAATCTATATCCAGAGTACCGTTAAGCTTTTCGATGTTTTTCCTAACCACATCCATGCCGACACCACGGCCTGAAGTATCGGTAATCGCCTCTGCTGTAGAAAAACCGGGTGCTGTGATTAAGCGAACAATTTCCTGAGGCAACATTCGGTTTGCTTCATTTTTAGAAACAATACCTTTTTCTATAGCCTTAGCTTTGATCTTAGCTGGGTCGATACCACGTCCGTCGTCAGTAACTTCCACAACAACCTGGTTGCTCTCATGATAAGACTTTAAGAAAAGTGTCGCTGTCTCCGCTTTCCCTGCACTAGTTCTTTCATCAGATCCTTCAATACCATGATCTACTGCATTTCGAATAACGTGAATAAGCGGATCGGACAGTTTTTCTACCACCATCTTATCGAGCTCAGTATCTTCACCCTCAACCTTTAAATCAACTTTTTTCTTGTTGTTACGAGTTAGATCATGAACCAATCTTGGATAACGATTAAACAGCTGTGAAATAGGCAACATACGCACCTTCATCACACCTTCCTGCAGATCATTAGAAGTACGGCTCAATGAAGCAATAGCTTCACCCATTCGATAGGTAAAGGCCCTTATCTGCTTCATTTCCTTCTGATCCAGACCGATATCATCCTTGAAATGCTGCTGTAGTCCACGCATATCATCAAACAACTGGAAGAAATAAGCTCTATCTACAACAAGCTCACCAACCTGGTTGATAAGTGAATCAATTTTTTCTGCTTCAACGCGCACACTTTTCTTAATAACAGATGTCTCACTGGTTCTGCGTTCAGTCGTACGCCTGTCATCCTGGCGTTTGAGCGATTTATCTGCTTCTGATTTTTTCGGTGGCTGAGGTTTTTTACTGGCTTTTGCTACTTTTTCTTTTTTAGTCGCCTTCGTTTTTACTGGTGCAGGTTTAGCTTTAGCCGTTGCTACTTCAGTCGCTGGTTTGCTAACCATTTCCTTCTTGCTACTAACCGCAACCTCAGATTTTTTCTCAACAGGTTCATCCGCCTGCTCAGAAATCATTTCCTCAAACACACCATGCAATAACTCATACTCAACTTCTTCTGAATCAGAAGTAGCATCATCAAGCGCATTGCCTAATTTTTCCATCAGCTTTTCTTCTGGTGTTTTCTCTTCATCTGCCTGAGTTGTTTCAGAGCTTGCAGCCTGTTTCGGCTCAGCAGCTGCAGGTACTTGGGCTAGCTGCGGGAAAAGCTCTGTTATTTCTAACAGATAGCCATCCATAAAGTCATAAGGTATCTCTTCATTAGCCGCCAATGCTTCCTGCACTGCAGTAATATCTTCCAGGCAGTTACTATAAATACTGGTTAGTTCTTCATAACCCATATAGTTTGCGGCTGAAAAAAGGGATTGAATGCCTTCAGCACAACGTTCCAATAACGCCACTTTATCGGGAGACCCTTCAAGCTCGGCGACCTGAGTACGAACTAAATCGATTTTTTCGCGCAAGTTTTCAACAAAGATGCCAAACAATTCCTGATCATTTTCTTCATCATAAGCATTTGTAGAAGTTTCTTCCGGAGCCTGTGCCTCTACAGAAACATCAGCAGTATCAAGTTTTAAACCACCTTCAATTTCTGCCGTTATCTGACCAACCATGTCATCGACTGAAGAAATTTCAGCCTGAGAATTTTCCAGTTCGTCAGCAAGTGTCACGATCAAATCGCGTGCTGAAATAAGCAGTTCAACGACTGCAGGACTAGACGGACGCTCACCTTTGCGCAACAAATCAAGCAAGTCTTCTAAACGATGTGCCAGCCGGGAAGATCGGTTCAGACCAATAAACTGTGCAGCACCTTTGATACTGTGTATCGGACGGAATATTTCATCCAGTATTTCTATATTCTCTGGCTCATCCGCCAATTTCAGCAGCAATGATTCAATCTCTTCAAGATGTTCACTGGCTTCCACCAGGTAATCTGGGAGCATACTGACATCCAGATCATCATTTTCTTCGGCGACAGACTCTGCTTCAACTTTAGCAGCATCAGATGGCACGTCACCCGCATCGACCACTGAAGATGTTTGAGCCAACTGGGGAAACAGCTCCGTTATGGCTGACAGATAGCCATCCATAAAATCATAAGGTATCTCTTCATTGGCCGCCAACGCTTCCTGCACCGCGGCAATATCTTCCAGGCAATTACTATAAATACTGGTCAGCTCTTCGTAGCCCATGTAATTCGCAGCTGAATGAAGCCCTTGAATACCTTCAGCACAACGATCCAGTAAAGCCGCTTTATCCGGTGAACTTTCAAGCTCGGCTACCTGGGTACGTACTAAATCAATTTTCTCACGTAAATTTTCAATGAATATACCGAACAATTCCTGGTCATTTTCTTCGTCATATTCAGCACTGATAGACGCGTCTGCTTGCTCTGCTGCATCTTCTTCGACATTATCAAACACAGCCTCACTAACGGGCGCTGCACCACCTTCAATTTCCGCTGTTATTTGATCAACCATATCATCGATTGATGATATTTCAGCCTGATTATTCTCTAGTTCATCAGCCAGTGTGGCGATCAAATCGCGTGCTGAAATAAGCAGTTCAACAATTGCTGGACTCGATGGGCGCTCACCATTACGCAGTAAATCAAGAAGATCTTCCAGGCGATGAGCAAGACGCGAAGACTGTTCCAGCCCTATAAATTGTGCGGCACCTTTAATACTGTGAATCGGACGGAATATTTCATTCAGAACCTCAATATTTTCAGGCTCATCTGCCAACTTCAGAAGCAGTGACTCCATCTCTTCAAGATGCTCCGCCGCTTCGACCAAATAATCTGGAAGCAAACTTATATCTACGTCACTCATTATTTTTTCCTACTTTGGTAATACCTGCTACGAAATGTTTGCCTATCGCTGTACTTTGCATAATTTCAGGACTCACAACATTCATCTCATTAATCAATTGCTTTTATCAGCGTTTCAATTTCATCTGCATGATGTTTTTTAGCGATACCAATTCCACCAACCTCAGCCACCATTTCTCGATATTTATCATCATCGAGATTAGACAAGAACAGTATCTTCGCCTGATTATCAAACTCAATAATCCCCTGTGCTGCGGTAAAACCATCCATACCGCGCATAGTTATATCCATAGTTACAAGGTCAGGTTTTAATTCCTTATATAACTCCAATGCCTCTGCACCATTGCTCGCTTCGCCTACAATATCGCAATCTATTGAAGTCAACGTTCTTGTTATCAGTTTTCGCATCATTGATGAATCATCAACGATCAGTACCTGTTTATGCATAACTCACTACCTTGCCCTTATTCATTTGTTTCAACATCATCACTACCCTATCTGGTAGTTATGATGACTTTGCAGTAGTGCCTTCTTTTAATTGCTTAATTTCATTTGCCAGCAATATACTGTCGAAATTAAGCAGAATCATTAAACGTTTACCCGC
>JAGLQT010000032.1 GCA_023136715.1 Gammaproteobacteria bacterium
TCACCATAAGTCACAACCTGACCGGCAGGTATTTCTTGCAGAGCCTGCCAGACTTTTTTCTGGAACAATGTGCCTTTGGTTTGTAGCTCAATATCAAACGCTAAATGAGGCAATGGCTTCGAACAATAATCATTCACTTGCTGACAGACATATTTAGCTTCATCTGATTCAGCTAGCAATAATTTTTTTCTGGAAAACAAATCCACCGCCACCAAAACACCGGATTCGAAAACTAATTCGAGTTTCGCAAACGGTGTTTTAATAACCGCGCTTTCAGTAAGTGGCTGGTTTGTTATTTTCTGCATTACGTAATAAACGAATTTGCTGTAGCTCTTGCCTGATAGCGGACTTTCTGGAATCAGAAGCAGTGACCGCCAACAATCGAATATAAAGAGCTTGCGCATCATTGAACAAGCTAGCTTTAACCAGAACACCTGCCGCTTTAAATCGTGCTGATTGCGCCCATAAGTCAGCCTGCGCCTGATCAGCCAATTGTGCCGATTTTAAATATGACCAGGCCGCACGATCATACTGGTCAAGCGCCGCATACGACTCGGCTTTCCAGTAAAACAACTCACGACGCAGACTCTCGTTCATCCATTCAGGTTTCAGCGTATCCAATAAAATTAACACCTGTTGATGACGACCAACCGCTTGCAGGTCAAAAATTACCTGTAGGAAATGATCGAGCTGATCCTGCGTAATCAGCTCAATATTTTTCAGAGCATTTGACAGCACCGTCTCTCCGTTCTCATAAACACCTTCCAGTATCAACACTCTGGCCTTGCGCATCGCCCAGGAAAATTCATCCTGACCCTGGGGTGGCTGCTGCACACTACGCATTAAACGCACGGCTAACTTCATATCACTTTTTGACAACGCATAATCGATAAGGCCGTAACGCACCTCCAGTGGCAGGCTATCCAGTGATGAAACCTTTGTCCCATGTAGATACATCTGGTTAATTAACTCAAGTCCATTTTTATCTTTTTCCAGCAACACAACAATTTCCCTGTGAGCCATTAGTTTTTTATTCATATCACTGGCATTAAAGGCCAACACAACGTACAGGCTCAAAGCCTTTACAATATTTTCTTCCTGTAACTCACCCGCCTTGTTATACCAGGCAAGATCATCACCCCGTAACAGTTTTGAACGATTAGCTATTTGCAACCCGATAGTCTCATACAAAGCCCATAAATCATCACTAGCGACACCGAACTCCTCACCTAAAACAGCATGGGCATCATGCTGAACCAGTAACTCTTTAAGCACCTGCGTGGCTGCAATTAATTTATTTTGTGCAAGATAAGCCTGATAAATAACATAATGATAAGACCACATTTCAGATGCACTCAATTTCGAGCCATTAATGTAATTTTGTGCTTCCTGCACATACAATTCAGCGTTATCAGGATTCACACGCACTGCAGCAAGTAGGCGTAAAGCTTGTGCAACATGTATTTTTTCATAGGCCAACAAAGTGATTGCTTCATCGGCACGATCAGTCCGCAGCAATGAGCGCGCCTGTAACAAACGCCAATCTATATTTAAATTTTGATGATCACTGCTGTAATCATGCTGATAACGCAATAAAGCTTTTTGCGCATCATCATCGGCATTCATTGCCAAATAGACACGAATAACCAGGCGTCGCCACAAGGAAATAATATCTGAATTACCCGAAGCTGGATTTGCTTGAGGTAAATGCCAAAGCAGGGTTCTAAGTTGCGTGAGTGCCTCTTCGACTTGCCCCAGGCGTAATCGTGCAATGACTTGCTGAGTGCTAAACCAGTGATAAATTGGTACTGGAATATGCTGGCTAGCAATCACATCCTTCAATAATAATTCGGTGCGAACAATCACCTGCTGCCAGTGATTCAATGCCGACAATAACACAATGCGCTTACGTTCAAAGGCATACCAGTCAGGCGAATGAGGCTGCAATTTTTTCTGCTCATGCGTCAGCAAACGCAACGCCAGAGCAGGCATTTCCAGACGAACTAACTCATCCATTTGTTCCAGTGATTGAAACGCCACAGGCGATTGTTCAGTAACCCCCTGATCAAAAACCGGTTCCAGTAATACAGGCCCTGCTCCCTCAGTTACTCCCTCAGTTACTTCATCTACTATTTCTTCGATCACTACATCGGCAAAAACAGAAACCGTAGAAAAACTGATCACCAGAAAAAGTGACATCAGAGAGAGATTTTTTGCTGCTAACAAAGACATGCCTCGCAGTTTACTCCGCCAAAAAAAATATTTCTCAGGAACACTATCTTATGGGCAAAAAAAAGTGGCCCTCGAAAGGGCCACTCATCGCTACGATCTGTTGCAAACCTGGAAGGCTTACAATTTTTCCTTGATTCGTGCAGCTTTACCGGTAAGTCCGCGTAAGTAGTACAGCTTAGCGCGACGTACTTTACCGCGACGCTTCACTTCAACATCCGCAACGCCATGGCTGTAAGTCTGGAAGACACGCTCTACACCTTCACCGTGTGAAATTTTACGTACAGTGAATGCTGAATTCAGACCACGGTTACGTTTGGCAATACAAACACCTTCAAAAGCCTGTAAACGCTCACGTTCACCTTCTTTTACACGTACCTGAACCACGACAGTGTCTCCTGGGGAGAAGTGTGGAAGCTCACGGCCCATTTGTTCCTGTTCGAGCTGTTGAATAATATTGCTCATAATTTTTTACTCCGCGTTTTCTAGCGCTAATCAGCGACACCGACTCGGCGTTGCCCTATTTAAATCAAAATTCAGTTTTCAGACTGTTCGTGTTCCCGTTGAAACTCGGACAACCATTTTTTCTGTTCATCATCCAGTTGCAGCGTTTCCAGTAAATCCGGTCTGCGCAACCATGTTCTTCCTAAAGCCTGCTTTTGTCGCCAGTGATCAATCTTTTTATGATCACCACTCAGCAAAACTTCCGGCACTGCCTGACCATCAATCTCTTCCGGCCTGGTATAGTGCGGGCAATCCAGCAGCCCTTCCATAAACGAGTCCTGTTGTGCAGAATCTGCATCTCCCAGAACATCCGGCAACATCCTTGCGATGGCATCAATCATTATCAAAGCGGGCATTTCACCACCGCTGAGCACATAATCGCCGATCGACCATTCCTCATCGACATACTGCTTAATCAAACGCTCGTCGATACCTTCATAACGTCCGGCAATCAAAATCATCGCTTTCTGCTCGGATCTGTCAGCCATATTAATGACTGCCTGCTGATTCAAAAGCTGCCCTTGTGGACTGAGATAAACCACTTTCGCAGCATCTCCAGCCTGTTGTTTGGCCGCATTGATTGCATCTGCCAGCGGCTGTACCTTCATCAGCATGCCCGGGCCACCGCCATAAGGTCGATCATCTACCGTTCGATGACGATCCTGCGTATAGTCCCTCGGGTTCCAGCAAGTCAGCCTGATAATGCCGCGCTTGATGGCCCGCCCCAAAACGCCGAATTCGCACATCTGCTCGACCATTTCGGGAAACAGGGTAATGACATGAAAATGCATGATCAATCACCCCATTGAATAAAATCTTTAAAAATCCTCGTCCCAATCGACGGAGATAACGCCCTGCTCAATATCAACCTCGAGCACCACGTGTCCTAACGTCCATGGAATCAGACGCTCCTGCGTCTCATCTTTGACCACCAGCACATCATTCGCGCCAGTCTCAAACAAACTATCTACTACACCCAGCTCAACATCTTGCTGGTTCACTACACGCAAGCCAATCAGGTCGCGCCAGTAATATTCATCCTGACTCAAAGGCTTCAGTTGATCCTGGCTGATAGCGATAAGCGCCCCCACCAACTGCATAGACTCATCCCTGTCATCATAACCTTCAAGCTTGGCAATCACCGTCTTGGCCTGAGGGCGTCCGGCTTCCAGCTTAATCTCACGCCACTGCCCCGCATTCGCGTTGGGAAGTTGCAGAAACCAGGAGCCGTATTTAGTGATTCCTTCTCTTGGGTCGGTATTCGAGAACACCTTAACCCAACCCTTCACTCCGTGAAGCCCACTAATTTTACCTAAAACAATTTTCTCGTCTTTATCCGACATTTGTCAGAAAATACTCAAAAAATCAAGCGGCTACGTTTTTACGAGCCTCTTTAAGCAGACTGGCAACGCGTTCAGAAGTCTGCGCACCAAGACCTGCCCAGTGTGTAACACGGTCAAGGTCAATAACTAGACGCTCTTCACCACCGCGTGCACCCGGGTTGAAATAACCCAAACGCTCAATATAACGGCCATCGCGTGAACGACGAGAATCTTTAACGTCAAAATGATAGAACGGCTTCTTCTTGCTACCGCCTCTGGATAAACGAATCGTTACCATAGTAAATCTCTATATATTCAATTAAAAGGCCGAGAAACAAACACCAGCCCTCAGCGAGGCGCGTATTCTACGTTATTTTTCAGGAATATGAAACGCCTATATGAGTAAAAAACAGACATCGTCATTTCTCGATATCTTCCTGATTTTTAAGCCTGCTTGTGCCTACTCTGCCTACTGAGAACCGATACGGCTTCATCCCACAATCAAATAGTCGATACCATTGCGATAACCCCTGCTCTCAAGATCACTGGCAATCAGCGCCTGCGCACCATGGTTGCTGACATAACTCAGCACAAACGGCTTCTCTTCCTGCTCTAACCATTTCGGCGCAACTACCTCTGCACCTTCATAAACCTTACCGATCTTGCCTGGATCAATATCAATCCAGACATGAGGCGAGTGGCCATAGCCAATAAGATAAGCCGTACGCTTGCGGGTCACACGTCCAGCACTCCAATAGGCGAGCGGTCGCCCCTGCTGCAAACGCGGGTCAGATGCCAGGTAAGCCGCACGAATCCGATCAAAAGCAGTGCGTGAATAACGTTCATCGGTACGCGTCAGCCGGCTATCACTATCACGCCAGTGCAACAGCACCTCAGGCAGCTTAGCCATCTGGTGGCCGTGTTGATGCAAACGCAGCAGCAATTCGTAGTCCTCGGGGAAATCACCATCACGGTATCCCCCTACTTCTTGCACCACATCACGCCGAAAACATATAGATGGATTTGCAATCGGCAACTCAACATAAATATTGTCGGCAATCTGCCGTGGCGTGATACAGCTATTTTGCCAGCGGATGTATTCATTAAAACCATCCTGGACAATCTCTTCCGGGAACAGGCGTACACAGCTGCCGACAAGATCAATCTCAGGATTAGCTTGTAGATATTCCCACTGCTTCTGCAGTCGCTCGGGTGCCATGATGTCGTCAGCATCCATACGGGCGCAAATTGGGGCGGTGCATTGTTCTAGGGCGTGGTTCATTGCTCCGACTACGCCCTGATGTTCGATTTGCAGTAGTTCAATGCGTTGATCACGCTTTATATACTCGTGCATGATTTCGCAGGAGTTATCGGTGCTGCCGTCATTGACGGCAATTAGTATAAAGTCTTTGAAGGTTTGAGCCAGAATGGAATCGAGGGTTTCTGCTAGTGTGGGGGCAGCATTGTAGAAAGGGAGTAGGACGGCAAGTGGTGGAGTCATGGAAGATAAGTTTATAGTGTTTTCTGAATTGTCGTGCTAATCCATAACTGACTTTTCCGCGCTTGCTGGCCCGCAGGGCAAAACACAGGACGTGTTTTGTAAATGAGCCCCACACAAACCGCACCGATTTTTACGTTTTTTTACAAAAAAAATAACTTTTAAATACCCTAATAAAAAATAGGGTATAATCGCCCAGAATTATCGTTTCAGTGAACAAAATAAACCAAATAACACTATGGATAGTAGCAACTTCTTCCCCTTTGCCGACAACCTCTCAAAAATAAACCAGGAAGGTCCTGCTACCGAAAAGCTAAATATCATCCATGAAGAAATTAAACGGCACATGCCGTTTATCGAGCGCATTGCCGTTGCCATTTACGAAGAAGAGCGCGATCTGCTGAAGACCTATATCTGTAGCGATGCAGGTGAAAAAGCCCTTCAATTCTACCAAAGCAAACTTAGTGAATCCCTAACTCTCAAGAATATCGCTGACAACAAGCTCCCACGTGTAATTAATGACCTGAGCATCTTTGATCAATCCAGCAGGGAACACAGCAAAAACATCGCCCAACGCGGCTACGGATCGAGCCACACCACACCTTTTTACAATAACGGGCACTTTGCAGGCCTGATATTCATAAATGCCTGTGAGACAAATGTATTTGACGAAATAACCTGTCATGAGCTTTCCCCTTTCATCCATCTTATCGGCATGCTCGTTTGCAAAGAAATAGATCAGGTCAAAATTCTGTTTGGTTCTGTCACAACAGCACTGGAAATCAGCCACCATCGTGACCCGGAAACGGGCGCACACCTGGAACGCATGTCGCGCTATGCCCGACTCATTGCCCGTGAGCTAGCGCCTTCCCACCAACTGAATGACGAATATATTGAATTTATCTTTCGTTTCTCACCACTGCACGATGTAGGCAAAGTAGCCATCCCCGACAGCATCCTGCTTAAAAATGACAAGTTAACTGAGGAAGAATTTGACGAAATGAAGCGTCACACAGTGATCGGCTGCGAAATGATAGATCGCATGTTGAGTAATTTCCGCCTGGAAAATATGGAACACACGAAGATGTTGCGTAATATCATCGAGCTTCATCACGAAGCAATCGATGGTACCGGCTACCCACGAGGGCTAAGAGAAGATGAGATTCCATTGGAGGCCCGTATCATTGCCGTGGCCGATATTTTTGACGCCCTCACCAGCGAAAGACCTTATAAAAAAGCATGGAGCAATGATGACGCTTTTACTGAATTAAGGAAAATATCTGGCAGCAAAGTGGATGGTAACTGCGTTGCAGCACTGGAGAACTCATTGAAAATGGTGCTGGAAATACAGAGCCAGTTTCAGGACGACCCTTTGGGTTGAATATCTTATGCCCACACCTGCCTGTTGCTTACAGCTTAAAACAAATCAAGCAGGCATAGATAACTGAAAGAAAGAGCTAAAACCCCATTCCCCCACCCGGCCCACCCATCCCCGGTGGCATCTTCCCTTTCATACCACGCATCATCGCGGCCATGCCACCCTTGGACATCTTCTTCATCATCTTCTTCATTTGAAGCTGCTGCTTCATCAGACGATTCACATCCTGTACCTGCAAACCACAACCCTG
>JAGLQT010000033.1 GCA_023136715.1 Gammaproteobacteria bacterium
GCAATACGGCGTTTGCGTGAACCTTTGATGATATCTGGAAACTTACGCTCTTTCGGCGTCATCGAATTCACAATCGCGATCATGCGACGGATTTCACGATCATTGACCTGATCTTTGATCTTCTCAGACATACCACCCATGCCGGGCATTTTGTCGATGAGACCACTCATACCACCCATGTTCTGCATTTGCTCAAACTGTTCTTTGAGGTCATTAAAATCGAAACTCTTACCCTTCTTGAGCTTCTTGGCCAGCTTTTCAGCTTTGGAGTGGTCGACCTTGGCCTGAACCTCTTCAACCAGTGAGAGCACGTCACCCATATCCAGAATACGCGAGGCAACGCGATCGGGATGGAACGGCTCGAGCGCGTCGATCTTCTCACCTGAACCCATGAACTTGATGGGTTTGCCAGTAATCTGGCGAATCGAGAGCGCGGCACCGCCACGGGCATCACCGTCTGTTTTGGTGAGTATGACACCGGTTAATGGCAGAGCTTCATCAAATGCATGCGCGGTGTTAGCGGCATCCTGACCGGTCATACTATCGACCACAAACAGGGTTTCGACTGGATTGACTGCAGCATGAACCTGCTGAATTTCGGCCATCATTTCAGCATCGATATGCAAACGACCGGCGGTATCCACTAGCACCACATCGATATGATGATTGCGTGCGTACTCAAGTGCTGACCTGGCTATATCCGTCGGTTTCTGATCAACGCTGCTAGGGAAAAACTCAGCACCCACCTGCCCAGCCAGTGTTTTTAACTGCTCAATCGCCGCTGGTCGGTAAATATCACAACTCACCAGCAATGTTGATTTCTTCTCGCGCTCCTGTAGTAGTTTGGAGAGTTTGGCAACGGTGGTGGTTTTACCCGCACCCTGCAAACCGGCCATGAGAATAACCGCGGGAGGCTGCGCGGCCAGGTTGAGCTTTTCGTTCTGCTCGCCCATGACCTTGACCAGCTCTTGCTGAACGATGCTAATGAACACCTGGCCCGGTTTCAGGCTGGTGAGTACTTCCTCGCCTAATGCGCGCTGTTTTACTTCGTCGATAAATGTTCGCACTACTGCCAGCGCGACATCGGCTTCGAGCAGGGCGCGACGCACATCGCGCAGGGCATCTTCTATATTGGCTTCGGTTAATCGGCCCTGCCCGCGTATTTTCTGGGCGGTGGAGGCCAGACGTTCACTAAGTCCGTCAAACATGTTTCACCTAAAATTTAGCATTAATATTGAATTTAACGTGCCGCTTGTATCGGCAGAAGGGCATTATAACTTAAAACGATCGTCGCTCTTTAGTTGATGCAACTTCCAGTCCGGCAGGGCTTCCTGACATTCTTTCATGATACGCTTTTCATCACCCGGTTTGAGATGGGAAATACAGACCTTAGGACGATGCTTTAATTTAGGTAAATCTTCAGCCAGTGTTTTCGGACAATAATGGCGAGCTAGTTCGGCCAGTTCGGCATCTTTATTAGCGAATGCCGATTCCACAAAAAACAAATCTAGATTATCGTGTTTGTTCAATGCAGCCCATAAAGTGTTATTCGTGTTGGTGTCACCACTGAAGGCAAATGATTTAGCCTGCGATTCCACGCGATAAGCAACACCTGGCACAGCATGGTTAACCCTGATCATTTCAATGCTACGACCTTTTATTTCCAGTGTACTGCCCTTGGTCATGGCTTTTAGCTTTAGTACGGCATTGGATTTTTTAGGCAGAACTGTGAAATCTGGCCAGATCGTCCAGTTAAAAATATGCTCCCTCAGCGCCTTAATCGTGCTGCGCTCAGCATGCACGGTAATGGGCTGCCCCACTAGTTTATCAAACAGGGTATCCGCTAATAGAGCGATCGAGCAGACATGGTCAAGATGGGAATGGGTGATAAAAATATGCTTGATGCGCTGCATTTCCCTGATACTAAGATCACCAACACCGGTGCCAGCATCGATTAGAATATCATCATCGATCAGAAACGAGGTGGTTGCCACACCTTTGGCAATGCCGCCACTACATCCAAGCACGCGGATTTTCAATTTATCACCTTTTTTGCTCATTTCTGTTTCTGTCGCATGATGCTAACATGACACCCAGCTGTTGTTAAAGTCATCGTCGTAATAATGAAATATTTGCCAAAAAATAAAGATACCGTATAGACAAACATGAACATAATTATTGCCGCGCTCATCGCCACTACACTTTATCTCCTGTGCACACTTGGGTTTTTGTTGCGCCTGCGACAATACCCTGAATTAAAAAGTCTAAGCAAGCACATATTACTAGCACCGGGCTTTCTGGCCCTGGCCGCTCACAGCTTTATTCTTTACAGCACCATGATTAACCCTGTCGGCATCAATTTTGGTTTTTATAGCAGCCTGTCACTGATCAGTGCCAGCATCACGCTTCTAATATTAGTTTCTTCTATAAGACACCCTATTGAAATTATAGGCATCATGATCATGCCTGTCGCCGCATTAATGATCATCATGGACACACTGCAATCCAGCAGTCACATCATTGCCACAGGCGCCTCCGACGGCCTGCTATTTCACATCATGGCGTCAATCATTGCCTACAGCATTCTAGGACTTGCAGCCGCCTACGCCATCGTACTCTCAGTACAAAATAGCTTCTTGCATCGTCATCAACCAGGTGGTTTTATTCGACTCCTACCGCCCTTAAGGACCATGGAATCCCTGTTATTTGAAACCATTACTATTGGCTTTATTTGTCTGAGCATTGCCCTCGCCAGCGGCCTTATTTTTCTTGAAAATATTTTTGCACAACACCTGGTTCATAAAACCGCACTGTCGATTTTTGCCTGGATCGTTTTTGGCATACTACTATTTGGCCACTGGTTTATCGGCTGGCGTGGACGCACTGCCATTCGCTGGACACTCGGCGGATTTTTCAGTTTAATGCTGGCTTACTTCGGCAGTAAATTTGTACTCGAAGTACTTTTAACCTAGAAATAGCGACTTCACTTGATCGTCATCACTGATCGCATTACACATCAACCCCCAACAGTTATAGAAAGAGAACTTAATTCTTGAACGATATCTCAACCGGTATTCTCCTTATAGTACTCATAGTGCTCATCCTGCTTTCGGCATTTTTCTCCGGATCAGAAACCGCATTGATGACGCTAAACCGTTATCGTTTAAAACATTTATCTGATGAAGGCCATCGCGGCGCAAAACTGGCGAGACGTTTATTAAATCGACCTGATCGTCTGCTCGGTCTAATTCTGCTCGGCAATAACTTCGTTAATATTCTTGCCTCCGCAATAGCAACAATTATTGCACTGCGTCTTCATGGTGAAGCGGGCATCGCCATAGCCACCGGTTTGCTAACACTAACGATTTTAATTTTTGCTGAAGTCACACCCAAAACACTAGCTGCACTCAAGCCAGAAAAAGTCGCCTTTGTTGCCGCCTACATCTACACACCACTATTAAAAATTCTTTATCCATTTGTCTGGATGGTCAATGCTATTGCCAACCGCCTGCTGGCACTGGTTGGCGTGCACGCCGCTGAAGGCCAGAAAGACAAACTCAATGCCGATGAATTTCGTGCTGTGGTCAATGAAGCCAATCAAATCATTCCCGGCCAGCATACGGAAATGCTACTGCGTATTCTTGACCTCGAAAACACCAGCGTGGAAGACATCATGATTCCACGCAATGAAATTACCGGCATTGATCTCACCGACGACTGGAATGACATAGAACGGCAAATCACACACAGCCAGCGCACACGCGTGCCTGTTTTTCATGACAGTATCGACCACACTGTCGGCGTAATTCATCTGCGCAAAGTACTTAATCTATTTGCCCGCGGCGAATTGAATCTTGATAGTGTCAAAGCTTTAATACGCAAAGCTTATTTTATTCCGGCGGGCACTTCACTAACCCGGCAATTACTCAACTTCCAGAAGAAAAAGCGCCGTTCTGCATTAGTCGTTGATGAATACGGCAGTATTCAGGGCCTGGTCACGCTGGAAGACATTCTGGAAGAAATTGTTGGTCGTTTCACCACCGATTCACCCACCCGTAATTTTGATATTCACACCCAGGAAGACGGTAGCTTTCTTGTTGATGGCGGCACCCATATCCGCGATATCAATCGCAACATGAACTGGTCACTACCTCAGGGCGGCCCCAAAACTCTCAACGGTTTAATACTGGAACACATGGAAATGATTCCCGAACCTGGCACCAGTTTGCTGATTGAAAACTACTCAATTGAAATCATGCGCACCAGTAAAAATGCCGTGCAGTCGGTTCGCATAAAACCATTACACAAAGACGAAGATGAATCAGATCAGGATGATGAATTCGTCGAAGATAAAGCCAGGGACTAAATAAACTCTAATGGCTAAAGCAAAAATTCTTTACGTCTGTAGCGGCTGCGGCAGCAGCCATTCAAAATGGGCCGGTCAATGCGGCGACTGTGGCGACTGGAACACCCTCATCGAAGGTGTTCCCGAAACCGGTGACAAACGCTCGGGCTTCGCCGGCAAGAGCAACACCTCGGCGCGCATACAGCAACTCGAAGATGTAGAGATGGAAGCCGAAGCTCGAACCAGCACCGGTATCAGCGAACTCGACCGCGTCCTCGGCGGCGGCCTGGTTCACGGCTCGGTGACATTAATCGGCGGCGATCCGGGCATTGGTAAGTCCACCTTACTAACTCAAACACTGGCCGATATTTCTGGCTCTCTACCCAGCCTTTACGTCACCGGTGAAGAATCACTGCAACAGGTCAGCCTGCGTGCCAAACGTTTGGGGTTAGCTGAAAAAGGCTTACAACTACTTTCTGAAACTTGTGTGGAAAGCATTATCACCCTGGCTTCCAAAGCAAAACCCAAAGTCATGGTAATCGATTCCATCCAGACCATTTACACTGAAACTTTACAGTCGGCACCGGGCGGCGTCGCACAGGTGCGCGAGAGCGCCGCACAGCTGGTGCGTTTCGCCAAACACACCGGCACCTCCTTATTTCTGGTCGGTCACGTCACAAAAGAAGGTACGCTGGCCGGCCCTCGCGTACTGGAACACATGGTCGATACCGTACTCTATTTTGAAGGCGACCCCGGTGAACGCTATCGCATGATTCGCGCGGTCAAAAATCGTTTTGGCGCGGTCAACGAACTCGGTGTCTTCGCCATGACCGAAGAAGGCCTGAAAGCAGTCAGCAATCCTTCGGCAATTTTCCTGTCGCGCCACGAAAAACCCGTGCCGGGTAGCATCATCACCGTCACCCGCGAAGGCAGCCGCCCCATGCTGGTAGAACTACAGGCATTAGTGGATGACAGTCACAGCTCCAATCCACGGCGAGTCAGCCTGGGCATGGATCCCAATCGCCTGAACATGTTGCTAGCCGTGATGCACCGACACGGAGGCATCGCCATGTATGATCAGGACGTCTTCATCAATGTCGTCGGCGGCGTTCGCCTCACTGAAACCTGCGCCGATACCGCACTGCTGCTCGCCGCCCTGTCCAGTTTTCGCGATAAACCACTGCCCACCAACGTATTCACCTTCGGCGAAATTGGTCTGGCCGGCGAAATACGTCCCGTCGCCAATGGCCAGGAACGCTTACGCGAAGCTGCTAAACATGGCTTCAAAGTGGCGATTATTCCCAAGGCTAACCTTCCTAGAAAGAACGAAACCATCGATGGATTAACCATCATCCCCGTACAGCGCATCAGCGAATTGATGGAAGCGGCTATATCAATCAGTTAGAATGCATCTCCTAAATTTAAATTTAATACTCCGCATTAATACCCGAGGCGCCATTCATGGCCAAGAAAAAGATAAATTTTGAAAAATCGCTGTCCGAACTCGAAACGCTGGTTGAAGAGATGGAACAGGGAGATTTAAGCCTTGAGGAATCATTGCAGCACTTTGAAAAAGGCATTGGTTTGACCACAGAATGCCAACAGGCATTGCAAAGCGCTGAACTTAAAGTTCAGGAACTGGTTGAGAAAAACGGCAAAGTTCTGGAAAAAGACTTCGATCTAAAGGATTAAGCTAGACACCTAATGCCCCACTCCAGTCAACTACAGTCTTTTATGAACAGCAGCCAGCAGCGGGTTAATCTCGCTCTGGAAAACTGCCTGAAAAGCATGCCCGGCCCTGATCCAAAATTAGCCGAAGCCATGTTTTATTCACTGACGGGTGATGGTAAACGCATCCGTCCCGTTCTGGTCTATGCTGCGGGCAATGCGACCGGCTCCAGTGATAACCGGTTAGACACCCCGGCCTGCGCAGTAGAAATGATCCATGCTTTTTCACTCATCCATGATGACTTACCCGCCATGGATGACGACGATTTACGCCGTGGGCGCGCCACCTGCCACAAGGCTTTTGATGAAGCAACAGCGATACTGGCTGGCGATGCCCTGCAAACCATGGCCTTTGAAATTCTTAGCCGTGATAATACAGACTTATCTGGCGGGCAACGCCTAAAAATGATTACACAGTTGAGCAAGGCGACCGGCGCCCAGGGCATGACCGGTGGCCAGGCCATTGATTTAGCCGCCGTCGGCAACAATCTCACACTGCAACAGCTGGAAGCCATGCATGGCCTCAAAACCGGTGCGCTGATACGAGCCAGTGTTTTACTGGGCGGCCTGTGCAACCCTGAGACCACCGACACCGAACTCGATATGCTCGACAAATACGCGCATTGCATCGGCCTGTGCTTCCAGATACAGGATGATATTCTCGATGTCATTGGTGATACCGAAACCCTGGGCAAGCCTCAGGGCTCGGATCAGCAACAGGAAAAACCAACTTACCCCGCTCTTCTGGGACTGGAAGCAGCCAGGCAACGCGCGCAAGAACAGCACGATCTGGCCATCGAGCATCTTGCCCCCTTTGGCGAAAAAGCCAACACACTACGCCAGATAGCCGATTACATCATCGAGAGAAACTTCTGATCATGTCGAGCAAGAATCCCAACTGGGCACTGCTGGAGTCCATCGACTCACCCGAAGACCTGCGAAAATTACCGCAGAGCCAGCTGTCTTCGCTCGCGCAACAACTACGCAGCTTCCTGCTGGAAAGTGTTTCCAGCACTGGCGGCCATTTATCCGCGGGGCTGGGCACCATCGAACTCACCATCGCCCTGCATTACATATTTAACACCCCCGAAGATCGACTGGTATGGGATGTAGGCCATCAAACCTATCCACACAAGATCCTCACTGGCAGGCGTGAGCAAATGAAAACACTGCGCCAGAAAGGCGGCCTGGCGGGTTTCCCAAAACGTGACGAAAGTGAATACGATGCCTTTGGTACTGGCCACTCCAGCACCTCAATCAGCGCAGCACTGGGCATGAGTATCGCCGCACGACAAACCGGCTCTAACAGAAAAACCGTTGCCATCATCGGCGATGGAGCACTTAGCGGTGGCATGGCCTTTGAAGCACTCAATCACGCCGGTGATAGCGATGCTGATCTACTGGTGATTCTCAATGACAACGACATGTCGATTTCGCCAAATGTTGGTGGCCTGTCCAATCATCTGACTCGCGTGCTTTCAGGCAACCTGTACTCCACCATGCGGGAAGGCAGCAAGAAAGTACTAGAAAACATCCCAGGATTTCTGGAAATAGCGCGCCGAACCGAAGAACACGTTAAAGGCATGGTGGTACCGGGCACATTATTCGAAGAACTCGGCTTCCATTATTACGGCCCCGTCGATGGTCATGACCTCGGTGCTCTGCTTCCTGTATTGAAAAACCTGTCAACACATAAAGGCCCCTGCTTTTTGCACGTGGTCACACGTAAAGGCAAAGGTTACTTTCCTGCCGAAGATAACCCCGGCAAATTTCACGGTGTTAGCAGCTTCGATACATCAACCGGCGAATCCAGAAAAAAATCACCTGCTGACATCACCTTTACCCAGATATTCAGCGACTGGCTGTGTGATATGGCCGCCGAAGATGGACGCCTAGTCGGCATCACCCCCGCTATGCAAGAGGGTTCGGGACTGGTCGAATTTGCTGAGAAATTTCCAAAACGCTATTTTGATGTTGGTATTGCTGAACAACACGCTGTGACACTGGCAGCAGGTATGGCCTGTGATGGCCTAAAACCTGTGGTCGCAATTTATTCAACGTTTTTACAGCGTGGCTACGATCAACTGATTCATGATGTCGCGCTGCAAAATCTGCCCGTCCTGTTCGCCATCGACCGAGCAGGTCTTGTCGGCGCTGATGGCCCGACCCATACCGGCGCTTATGACATCAGTTTTTTACGCTGCATTCCCAATATGGTCATCATGACACCGGCTGATGAAATCGAAGCCCGCGCCATGCTTACTACTGGTTTTATCCACGATGGTCCGGCGGCCGTACGTTACCCGCGTGGCAGTGGCACTGGAAAGATTCCAGCCAAAACTTTGAATGCCATCGATTTTGGTAAAGCCCAGGTTTGCCGCGAGGGTGAAAAAGTAGCCCTGCTGGTATTCGGCACACTACTGAAAACAGCACGTATCGTTGCCGATGAACTCAACGCCACGCTGGTGAATATGCGCTTTGTTAAACCACTGGATGAAACCGTCATCAAACAAATTGCTGAAGATCACGAGCTAATTGTTACCCTGGAAGAAAATGCCATTGCCGGCGGTGCTGGTAGTGCGGTAAGTGAATACCTAGATGCACAATCGATCAATATCAACCGCCTGCACCTGGGCTTTCCTGATGAATACGTCGAACAGGGCACTCAACAGGAAATGCTGACTAACTGGGGGCTGGATACAGAGGCTATCAAACAGAGCATCCTCAATCGAGTTAATCAGCAATTGCCAATATAAGGCAATTCATATAAAATATCCGACCGTTTTACTCAAGTATTTTTAGGCCAGAAAGAAAACACCATGTCTGCTCGTTACCAGCTGAAAGTCATCACTGAATTTGCTTCAGCGCATACATTACGCGACTACCCCGGTGCTTGTAGCCGGATGCATGGCCATAACTGGAAAGTTGAACTGGAAGCCATCGCCACTGCACTCGATGATGTAGGCATGGGCGTTGACTTCAAAAAAATGAAAAAGGTAGCGAGAGAAGTTGGTGATAGACTGGATCATCGCTATCTGAATGAACTGGAACCATTTACCGAAATTAATCCGACAGCGGAAAATATTGCCGCTTACTTATACCGTGAAATTTCGACACAATTAAATACCGATACCATCAAAGTCAGTGCCGTGACTTTATGGGAAACTGAACGAGCCTGCGTAAAATACAGCGAAGAGAACGAATAAAATGACCGACACTAACAGCGCAAAACCAACAACTGCAAAAGACATGCAGGATGTACAAAATAGCCAGGATCATCGCGCTATCGCCATTGATAAAGTCGGCATCAAAGACATTCGCCACCCCATCCAGGTAAAAGACCGCGAAGGAAAAATTCAGCACACCGTCGCTAACTTCAATATGTATGTCGATTTGCCGCACGATTTTAAAGGCACACATATGTCACGTTTTGTGGAAATCCTGAACAGCCACTCGTGGGAAATAACTGTTGATTCTTTCAAGATCATGCTTGCAGAAATGACCCAGCGCCTTGATGCAGAATGTGGTCATATTGAAATGACTTTCCACTACTTCATCAATAAAAAAGCCCCCGCTTCCGGCGTAGAAAGCCTGCTCGACTATGAAGTCAGTTTGATTGGCGAACAGAAGAAAGACAAAAGAACAGTTAACGTAAAAGTGGTTGTCCCCGTTACCAGCTTATGCCCCTGCTCAAAAAAGATTTCAGACCGTGGCGCGCATAATCAGCGCTCACACGTCACTGTGGATGTCTGCACTGAAGACTTTATCTGGATTGAAGAAATTATCGATATCGTAGAAAAAGAAGCCTCATGTGAACTGTACGGTTTATTAAAACGTCCTGATGAAAAAATCGTCACCGAACGCGCTTATGACAATCCAAAGTTTGTTGAAGATATGGTGCGCGATGTTGCGGCTAAATTGAATGCCGATGATCGTATTCTGGCCTATACCATTGAATCAGAAAATTTTGAATCGATTCATAATCATTCTGCTTATGCATTGATCGCAAAAGATAAGCGATCATAAAAACAATCTCGACTCTATGAGAGTCGGGTCTACGATACCCCCAACACAGAGATAAAATATGAAAGTTTTTAGTATTATTGGGATTTTTGCAGGTCTTGTCATCATGTCCAGCCTGGGTGCAGCGCATCTGATGGGGCAAATAAACCTGATGGAAATGAGCTGGCTCTGGCTTACTTTATTTGTCGGTGCGAATTTATTTCAAATGGGATTCACTGGGTTTTGCCCTGCAACAAAAATTCTTTACGCTATCGGCATAAAGGATAAACAATCTGGCTGTAAATCATAGCTTATTGATAGAACATCAAAACACAAAAAAGCCCCGTACATGTACGGGGCTTTTTTGTTTAAGAAAATAACAGAGAATATAGCAGTCAATAACTTTTCATATAAAAGTTACTGAAATTCTATCGCTAAACTCTTCCTGAATTGTTCAGCTAAAACACTGTCTGCAGGCTCGCCATCTGGACGTAATATTCCAAGATGGATAACACCATCGTTACTCTCAAGCTTGAGTGTAAATTGGCGGTTTTCGTTTTCAGCGTAATCCTCACCCGAACCACTAAACCATTGCATAAACCAGCTTGATTCTGCAATTTCATCGCGCTCTTCACCTAAGTCTTCTTTAGTAAGTTTTTCAATCGCTACTTTTATTTGATGTGTCGCTGTATCCGTTTCCAGCACATCCATACCCATACGGTCTAATGCACGCAAAGAGCGTTTCCAGACAAAGTCCATATCCCCGGTAATATACAGAGTATTGACTTTATCCTCAGGCACTTCCACTCTTGATGCGAAAGGTCGATAGTTCTCAAATGCTTTTTTCGCTTGCGCTTCATTCAGGCCGACAAACAAAGCCAGACGATTCAGCATTTCGCGTTCCAGTTCTTCTTCGGTACAACGGCTACGCCAGTTGACGTCATCTCCTTCAACCAACCTTTCCATGCCTGAGTGTGACATGAAAATTTTTGTTTTGTCGTTACCCAGCTCTGGTTCAACGCGCATCCGAAATTTATCGAGCTTGTCCGGGCTGGTTGAATTAAACAGTTTTTCAATAAAGCCGGCATCATCATCGACCTGCAACTTACTCACCCAGTCGGTCTCAACCATTCCCAGCATGGGCTCATTGCGAACAATTTTTACACCTTCATGTCCCCAGAAGGCACTCAATTGCGGCCAGAGCTTATCGGCATTCTCATCCACTTCTAACCAGAACACACCATCACCGGCTTGCATGCGTGCACCTTTGACTTTGATCGCCATCGCCACTGCATTTTGTTTTTCGCCTGAGCCTAAATCTGCCGTATCCTGTTTAAACCTGGTCGTGGCTTCATCGGTAGGTTTTGGCGCACTCAACTGATCTTTATCTGATGATGAGGTTAGATCGGGTGGCAACTCCAGACGTGTGTAGTAATCAGCATCCAGGTATTCCTGACGACGTTCATTACCATCAGAACTACAACCACTACTAATCAGGGCCGCAGCCAGGGCTACGAAGTAAATTTGTTTAAGCATTAAAGTATCTCGGCTTGTTGCATCGCTTCACGTAGAGGCTTGTGGTACGACTCACTCAATAGGGTCAATGGCAGGCGGATTCCAGTGGGTATCAAGCCCATTTCAGCCAATGCCCATTTCACGGGAATAGGGTTAGCTTCAAGAAACAGGTTGTGGTGCAGACCTTGCAGCGGCTTATTAATGCCCTCGGCGGCCTCACGGTCACCCGAGAGTGCAGCCGCACACATTGCAGCCATCGCTTTAGGCGCCACATTGGTAGTCACAGAAATTACACCATGACCGCCTTGTAGCATAAATTCAGTACCGGTTTCATCATCACCACTGTATATTTCGAAATCATCAGCCACTTTCGACTGTATTTCTTTCAATCGGTTCAAATCACCTGTGGCTTCTTTGATACCGATGATGTTTGGAATTTTAGCCAAACGTACCACCGTTTCCGGCAACATGTCGCAGGCGGTTCGCCCCGGCACGTTATAGAGTATTTGTGGGATATCGACGCTCTCAGCAATCTTCTTATGATGCAGATACAGGCCTTCCTGAGTCGGCTTGTTGTAATAAGGCGTGACCAGCAGACAGGCGTCAGCACCCGCATCGCGCGCGCATTGCGTCAACTGAATTGCTTCAGAGGTTGAATTAGCGCCGGTACCCGCAATAACAGGAATACGGCCTTTGACCATTTCAACGGTGCGGCGGATAACTTCACAGTGCTCCTTCATTTCCAGAGTAGCAGATTCACCGGTGGTTCCCATAGAAATGATCGCTGAGGTACCATTTTCCACATGAAATTCAACCAGCGCAGCCAGGCTATCGTAATCAACACTTTCATCAGTAAACATTGGCGTAACCAATGCCACCATACTTCCACGAAACATAACTCTCCTGAAGACACAGTTCAGATTTTAGGGCGTTTTCACTGCCTTAGATAAGGCAGAAACAGGGCGCACAGTTAATCAACTTTTCCCTCTAATTTCAATAAATAACGCACCAGATTCATAGAACATCTACGTTTAATGTCTATACTCGGGTGCATGAGTGCTGAAAATCACAAAAACAACGGTGTAGAACGACGCCAATACCAACGCATCCCATTTCATGCCGAAATTATGATGCAAAGTGGCAATGTGGAATGGACCTGTAATTTACTGGATATTTCCCTCAACGGCATGCTGGTCGAGCCACCACGAAACATCAAAATTAACCCCAACAAGCCCTGCGCTGTGGCTCTTTTTCTGAGTGACGATGTAATTATCAATGCACGCGCCAGAATCAAACATACTAGCGATGACCGCTGGGGTCTACAATATATAAACATTGATACAGAAAGCCTTGAGCATCTTCGCCACCTGCTGGAATCAATTCTAAAAGATAGCAACTTAATTGATCGTGATCTCACTCAACTTGGCTAAATCAACTCTGGTCAAGAAACTCTAACTACCCTGCCTTTCATCCCTGTTTTTCCAGTCAAACATTGTTTAGACTCAGCACCATTCATAGCGTTTTATACTTTTCATTTATTACAGACTAAATCATGAACCAAAAACTTGTTATCACCGCACTCGGCGCAGACCGCCCCGGGATCGTCGATGAGCTGAGTAACACTTTGCTCACACACCAACTCAATATTGAAGATAGTCGCATGAGTGTACTCGGTGGCGAGTTTGCTATTCTGCTTCTGGTCACTGGCAGCGATCAGGCAATCAGTCATTTTATTGATAACAAAGAAGAAGCCGCATCCACACTCAATATGACGCTAACGGTGAAAACCACCAAGATCGCCGCGCCTTCACAAACATTGATCCCTTACGATGTAGAAGTCATCGCCATTGATCATCCTGGCATTGTGCATAAACTAGCCAGCTTCTTCTCTGCTCGCCAGATCAATATTGTTGATCTTGAAACAGATCGATATGCAGCACCCCATACTGGCACTCCTATGTTTTCATTACAGATGACTATTGGTATTCCTGCAGAAACCAGCATTGCGGGTTTACGTGATGACTTTTTAAATATGTGTGACGAATTAAATTTAGATGCCAAAATATCTGCCACCTAATCGCGAGACAAAAAAATGCTTAGTATCGGAAAAAAAGTAAAAAACTTCAGTATTGCAGCAACCGGTGACAAGACCATAAACCTGAGCGATTACAAAGGCAAAAAAGTCGTGCTTTACTTTTACCCCAGGGACAGCACCCCAGGTTGCACTACTGAAGGCCAGGATTTTCGTGATGCCAAAGGTCGCTTCACTCGTCAAAACACCGTCATTCTGGGTGTCTCACGAGACAGTATAAAATCACACGAAAATTTCATTAACAAACAGAAATTTAATTTTGACTTATTATCAGATTCAGACGAAGCACTCTGCACCCAGTTCGATGTCATTAAAATGAAAAACATGTATGGCAAACAGGTACGTGGTATCGAGCGCAGCACCTTTCTTATTGACGAAAAAGGCGTGCTCAGACAGGAATGGCG
>JAGLQT010000034.1 GCA_023136715.1 Gammaproteobacteria bacterium
CAGGGACGGGCTAACTTGATCACACTTTCCTACACAGTAATGCAAAGCTTGACCATACTGGTATAAACTGGCACTAGCATGCAAAATAAAATCACCATTCTAGGTATTCTACTCGCAATCATTTTCTGGATGGTTGATGCGTTTATTTATTCGCTATTCTCTGATCAAGGTATAACCTTTCTACAAAGCTGCTTTAATCCCAGAGGCGAAGAGATCTGGATGCGCACATTCGTTGTGCTGCTCTTCCTAATCTTCTCAGCTTATACAGAACGATTGCTTGCTATCATTCACAACATGACCATTGAACTCAAGAAATATCACGACCGCCTTGAGTTCACCATTTCCGAATTAAAAATGGAAAACACTGAACGACGACATGCTATCAAAGAACTTGAACAACTGTCTGTCACCGATCCGCTCACAGAAATATATAACCGACGAAAGTTCAATGAACTATTAACATCAGAAGTTGAACGCAGCAAACGCTACAAAACAGGTTTATCCATCATCATGTGCGATATCGATCATTTTAAAAAGATTAATGACACATTTGGGCACGATGTTGGCGATAACGCATTGAAAGTTTTCTCGACAAAAATAACTGATAATATTCGCGAGGTTGATATGTTTGCCCGTTGGGGCGGTGAAGAATTTATGATTCTAATGCCCAACGTCAATATTGAAAACGCATCATCTGTTGCAGAAAAGCTGAGAAAAATCATTGAAACAACCGAAGTTAAAAAAGCAAACTCCTTTACCGCAAGCTTTGGTGTTACTAACTTAAACGAAGACGACACCACAGAAACATTCATAAAACGCGTTGATGAGGCCATGTACAAAGCCAAGAATAGCGGGCGAAACAAGGTTGAGCAGATTTAATCTTAAGAACCACCAAAAGTTCTAACAAAACCCAAACGAAGAACTAGGACAACTCTTTGAGCATCTTCGCGTAAAAATCCTCAAAAATTTTCTCCATCTCATCAATCACTTCGATGGCATCACGTCCCTTCACCATGTGATCAGTCATCAGTTCAGAAGCCGATGAAAACACCGTCATACTTTCGATCATAGGATAGGTATTTTTTAATCGTTTAATAGCACCGACCACCGTCTCTTTATCGGGTCGCTCAATCTCGACAGGGTCACCCACTTCTTTAACGACCAGGCCACCTTTAGATTGCAGGAATTCAGCAAAATCAAACAAACTTGCCTGACGCTCAGCATCCAGCGTTTCAAAAATTTCAATCAGGGTTTTAGCATTACGATTCATAAAACTTTCTACACAAAACTATTAATACACGGTGACTTAAACTTTCTTACAAAATTCCTGAGCAAAGTTCAACAGCTCATCAGCCGCACGAGATTTAAATTTATAACGCTGACGGACAAAAGAAAAAGGCCGCTCTAACTTAGGCGACAAATTCACCGCCGTCAACGACTCCAAACGTAACTCTTTCAAAATGGTGGCTTTAGAGACAATGGAAATGCCCATACCCGCCTCGACCGCTCCTTTAATTGCCTCGGGGCTACTCAGTTCAAAACACACATCCAGCAAATCGTGATCACCATTTTGCTCAATATATTTGGTGATGACTTCCTGTGTGCCTGAACCATGCTCACGACCAATAAATGGATGAGCAACTAACTCCTTCACGTGTATCTCATCCTTCTCCGCCAATGGATGATTATTTGGCATAATCACCACCAGCTGATCCATTCTGCATTCTTCAACCACCAGATTCTTATTATTCACATAGCCTTCGACAATACCAAGGTCAATCACATTGTTCTCCACCATAGAAACAATATCCTCAGTATTGGATTCTTTCAGACTAATCATCACATCGGGATATTTTCCCTTGAACTCGCCAATCATCAGCGGCAGCATGTATTCAGCGATCGTAGTACTCGCCCCTAATGCAACTCCACCACTGACATCACCAGTCATATCTGTGATGCTTCGCGTCATATCCTCGTATAGTTTGAGAATCCGGTCGGCATATTCAAACACCTGATGTCCCACATCGGTGAGCGACACTTTATTGTGAGTACGATCAAACAAACGAGTGTTAAACTGCTCCTCAAGCTGTCGAATCTGGAAGGTGACCGCAGGTTGAGTCATATGCAACTCTTCGGCAGCTTTGGTAAAGTTAAGCAACCGGGCAACAGTATGAAATATTTTTAATCTGCGATCTGCCATAATCAGAATATAGCCTTATTGGCGTGATAAATTTTGCTTATAGTAACATTCAAACGGAACGGAAAACCATGAAAAATTATACTGGTATCTACTCTCTCCTTATCAACCATCGTCGTTTATACATCAAACAGATGATTGTGACGGTATTAATGATGATTATGGTCTCACCTGTGGCTATTGGCTCAGGCATCTACAAATGGACAGATGAAAATGGGAAAATTCACTATGGTAGTGCAAAACCCAGTGATGCAGATTCTGAAAGAATGAATATCAAAGTCGACACGACCAAAAGAATTAAAAAGAAGAAGAAAAAAGCTCAGGAAGAGACTGAAGAAGCAGAAGAATTACCAATAGAAGCACCCGAAACACCAAAAATCTCTAAAAAAGAGAAAGCACGTGCCTGTAAAGATGCCCGTGCCCGCCTACAGAACATTCAGTCTCATGGGCGGCTTCGTGAATTTGATGAAAAAGGTAATTCAGTTATCCTGGCTGAAGAACAACGCCAGAAACGTATCTCAGAAGCGAAAAAACGCATTAGAGAAAACTGTAAATAAACACAGAACATAGAGAAAAATAATATGCTATCACTACAGACCCGCTCTGCTTTAACCAAAGAGACATCTTCGCTTAATCGAAAATATATACGCCTGACACAAATACTGGCAACCGTTGTGCTCTCGTTCATCATCGCACCTGCCGCCATGAGCGAAGGCATCTATAAATGGGTCGATGATAATGGAAAAATTCACTACGGCAGCCAGCGACCTGAAGATGCAGATGCTGAGAAAATGAAACTTCACGTTCCTGAGCCAGCCTCGAAACCTGAGTCTCAGAAGGAAGCAGAAGAAGAAAATCTGGAAGGCGATCAAAAGAAGGAAGCCACGTTAGAAGATCATGCTGATCAGGAAAAAGCCAATAAGGAACGTAGCGCTTATTGCGCGAAAGAACGCAAACGTTTGCAAACTGTTCAAAAGAATAAACAAATCCATCAAAAGGATGCCAGCGGTAAGGTTAGTAAGTTAAGTTCAGAAGCTCGTAACAAACGCTTAAACAAAATAAAAGCCAACATCAGCAAATACTGCAAATAACAATCAAATGCCATTACTTCAAATCAATACCAACATCAGTATCGAAGACAGTACAACACTTGCTAAAGATGCTTCCAGAATTGTCTCTGACATGCTTGGCAAATCAGAAAGTTATGTCATGGTTATGGTTAATGCTGATGCTTCATTGATCTTTGCTGGCAGCGAAGAGGCCAGCGCCCACCTCAAACTCAAAAGCCTGGGGCTGGATGAATCAAAAACAGCTGATTACTCCGCGCACTTATGCAGCTTCATCCAAAATACCCTAGGTATTTTACCGTCACGTATTTATATTGAATTCAGCAGCCCAGAAAGACATATGTGGGGATGGGATGGTAATACTTTCTAGCTCCAATTGTTAAATTAGAAATACTGCTGAATACTTAGAAACCATTCTTCATCATACCAACCTTGCTTATCAAACTGCTTGTACTGGTTCTTTTGATAGCCGAACCTTAATCCCAAATTCTTAGCAAGATTAAACTGCATCTCCGCAGAAACGCTGTCCCTATCCATGTCAAATCCCGAGACTGCGTTAAGGTTTTCTGCCAACAACAACATTTGCCCTGCACCAAACGATACCGACACGCCCAGCTGGCCGCCGGCAAGCAAACTGTAATCTTCTTTATAATTATCTGAAGCATTGGCTTCAATCATCGCCATAGCAAATAACGTGGTATTGGCCAGACGCTTGCTATAACCTCCTCCCGCGTCAACAATAAAAGCAAGATCAGAGTCCGTAGGACTTAGTGTTAATCGCTGCAAGCGAACATCTAACTGCCACGACAAAGGGCTATACCAGTTACTAATAGGATTTAACGAAATCACATTAAAAAAGCGCAAGCTTTCAAGTTGTACACGATCTTCATCGGGCAACCAGCGAAGATGCGTATCCATAACGTTAATGGCTGAACCTGAGGTATAACCCACAGATGAATCCAGCAGATCATGAAATGCCATACGCATTTTTAAATCGACAAATGACTGATCATTCTGCCCGCTAGTTTGTTGGCCTGCTCCGTAAGCAATTCTTGCTGAGGCATGACCTGACTCAGGTGGTTCCGGGCGATCAACAATGGTCTCACGCTCAGTTGATAATCGACTACGTGCAACTAGAATATTCCCGGCCTGTTCGGTATTTTCCTGGGCTCTAAATTGCAGCAAACTATAAGCATGTTCCAACACCAGAGTTGTTTTCTCGACACTGGTTATTTGAGTCATCATATTTTCAATAGTGATCTCACTATCAGCCAATTGAATCACCCACTCACGTTCCTGATCTGTGAGCTGTTGCATACCTGCCTGTATTTGACTGGCCAGAGATGGGCGATATTGTTTTTTGATAATCAGGTTTTTTTCTTCCAGAGCACGTACGGTATCAACCGGAATTGCATACATTGGAAATGCATGATCAAAAGTTAGTGTTCCTTCAGGTTTCGCGGCATCAAGTAAAGACAATAAACGGTAAGAGCAATTTTCACCGAAGAAAAAATAATCAAAATCAATGTCAGTGACTTCCCAGACATGTCGAGCCAACTGGCGAATTTCTTCCACCGAATAATCCAGCTGATATTCCCAGATATCCCGGTTTTCGATATCGCTATAGACCTGCACGGTTTCAAAATAATTACGGATTCGGAAGACACCGATGTAGCCACCAAAGACACCATTGTAGACATAGGCAAACATGCCATCATCAGGATCATCGTCAGCCGCATAATTCAATGCCTGCGATAACATCACCGCACTATCACCATCAAAACGCAAAAAGGTATGACCAAAACTGGAACCGGGATTACCCAGATACATGGAGGGAAAAACCAGTGTCAGTCGATCAGAATTAATACGCTTCATCCATGCCTCCAACTTAGGACAGGTGACATCATAGCCCGAAGAAAGAGCCAGCTGTTGCTTCAACCAGTGCCAACGTGCCGGAAACAGACATTGGGCGTGTCCGGGTTTGGACGGTAACAGCATCGCCCTGAGCGTTGCTTCCACTTCAGCCTGCGGCATGGTCTTGCCCTGCTCTGAAAAAAAGAAGTCGTCATCATCCGCCTGGCTGACCATCTGCCCGGAAAAGACCGCAGGCTGGTAGTGCAGAAGCGCCAGCCATGCAGACTGTTGTCCCAGTTCGTTTATGCGCGTCTGCTCAATAACAGCATCAACAGCGAAAGACTCCGCCCTCAACCATGTCGGCAGGCACAAAATCAGCAGAAAAAAGAGGAACGAGAGACGCATAGAGATAATCAAAAGTATTTGTATTTATTAGTAAAAACGTTAATACGGACTGTACTCAAACCGGCTGCCCTCGTAAAATGCGAGCTCACGATAGCAAGTTGAGCCGACGATTTCCATGTACTTATCAAAATTCCCAATCAATACCGTAAAAGAAACCCCTGCCGATGCAGAAATCAGCAGCCATCAATTGATGCTACGCGCCGGCCTTATTCGCCGACTGGCTTCTGGTTTATACAGCTGGCTGCCACTGGGTGTACGCGTGCTGCGCAAGGTGGAAAATATCGTGCGTGAGGAAATGAACAAAAGCGGCGGCCTCGAAGTGTTGATGCCGACTGTGCAACCCGCCGAGCTGTGGCAGGAATCCGGCCGCTGGGAGCAATACGGTCCCGAACTATTGCGCTTCAAGGACCGCCACAACCGCGACTTCTGCTTCGGCCCGACGCACGAAGAAATCATCACCGACCTGGCCAAACGCGAACTCAACAGTTACAAACAACTGCCGATCAATTACTACCAGATTCAAACCAAATTTCGCGATGAAGTGCGTCCACGTTTTGGTGTGATGCGTTCACGCGAATTCATCATGAAAGATGCCTACTCTTTCCACGTCGACCAGGCTTCGCTACAGCAAACCTATGATGTGATGTACCAGACCTACACCAACATCTTCAGTCGCATCAATCTGGAATTCCGTGCGGTAATGGCAGACAGTGGTTCTATCGGTGGCAGCAGCTCACACGAGTTCCACGTACTCGCCGACTCCGGTGAAGATGCTCTCGCCGTTTCAGACGAAAGTGATTACGCCGCTAACGTCGAAAAAGCAGAGACCATGCCTGGCAGTAAAGCACGTCCTACTGCTAGCGCCGACATGCAAAGCGTGGATACACCCGATCAACACAGCATCGAAGAAGTTTCAGCCTTCCTCAAGATCGAAGCATCACAATGCGTAAAAACTTTACTGGTCGAAGGCAGTGAAGAAAACAGCGTGGTTGCTTTAGTGTTACGCGGCGACCACGAACTCAACGAGATCAAGGCCGAGCATCAGGAAGCGATTGCCACCCCTTTATGCTTCGCCAGTGAAGAACAGGTTAAAGTCGTGGCTAACTGTGAGCCGGGTTCAATTGGCCCGGTTGGTTTAAACATCACCGTTATTGCCGACCACGCCGCACTGCAACTGGCTGATTTCATCTGTGGTGCCAACGAAGATGGCAAACACCTGACTGGTGTGAACTGGGAACGTGACCTGCCTGTTGCTACCGCCGCTGATCTGCGCAATGTAGTTGAAGGCGATGACAGCCCCGATGGCAAAGGCAACTTAAAAATTGTTCGCGGTATCGAAGTTGGTCATATCTTCCAGCTCGGCCGAAAATACTCTGAAGCTATGGATGCCAAGGTGCTCGATGAAAATGGTAAGAGCGTGACCATGACCATGGGTTGTTACGGTATTGGCGTGACTCGTGTGGTTGCTGCGGCCATCGAACAGAACCATGACGACAACGGCATCATCTGGCCACAAAGCATCGCACCTTTTGATGTTGCGATTGCGCCGATCAATTTCCAGAAATCGGATGAGGTGCGTGAAGCAGCTATCAGACTCCACGATGAACTGACCGCCGAAGGACTAGAGGTTTTGCTGTTCGATCAGAAAGCACGCCTCGGTGGCATGCTGGCAGATATCGACCTGATCGGTATTCCACATCGCGTAGTGATTGGTGACCGTGGACTTGCCGACGGCAAAGTTGAATACAAGGGCCGCGCAGACGAAGATAGTCAGGACGTGCTGGTTGCAGACATCAAGGCACACCTGAAAAACCTTTGTTCCAGCGACTCGGAATATCACGATTATCTGCCATAATTAGGGGTATGTGCCGATTATTGATTTCAATGCTGATGTTGTTCGTGCTGAGTCCCAGCTCAGCACTGGCCAACATTCACATTGATGGCACACCCGACCCCGAACTGAGGAAACTATTGACTAAAGCCATCGAGGCCTCTGATAGCTTTGATGATCGTTTTGATGCCGAAGTCTGGCTGGTCGACATGTCGAATCGCCTGCAAAAATTCATCGATGATGAGCAACGTCGGCTTCAGCTGTTACGCGGCATTCATCGTGAAGCAACACGCGCCAAACTCATTCCCGAACTGGTACTCGCTGTTATAGAAATCGAAAGCCACTTCGATCACTTCGCTATCTCACGTTCAGGTGCTCAGGGTTTAATGCAGGTGATGCCGTTCTGGTTAAAAGAAATTGGTCACCCTAATGACAATCTCGTCGACATCAACACCAACCTGCGTATGGGCTGCACCATTCTGAAATATTATATGGATATGGAAAAGAATGATCTGCACAAAGCGCTGGCCAGATATAACGGCAGTACCGGTTCAAAAAAATACAGCACTAAAGTTTTAGAAGCCTTGCGTATTAACTGGCGTAAAAGATAGAAACATAAAACAACCATTCACCGCAGAGACGCAGAGAACGCAGAGTTTTTTATTTGTGCTTTGCACAAATAACTTAAAAGGTTTTCTCTGCGTCTCTGCGTCTCTGCGGTGAATATTTTTTATCTTTTCAGCAACATCTACTCATCGTTTATAGGCAATCACCAGATCCATCACATTGGTATTGGTCGGTCCGGTTTGTAACCAGTACTCGGTTGCCATTAACACTTTACCCGCATCAGCTTTTTTCAGGGCCTGCGCCACGTCCATGCCGAGTTTTTGCGCCGCCTGCATGGTCGAACCGTAAACCACCGCACCCGCACAGGGTGTATTGCCATCGATACCATCCGTTCCTGCTGCCAGCAATGAAATATCGTTGTAACCATCCAGCACCTGCGCAGCCGCCAAAGCGAACTGCTGGTTGCGGCCTCCTGTGCCCGGTTTCTCCGGCAGCGTCACTGTGGTTTCACCACCCCAGATATGCACACCCGCTGGTGCCGTCAATAACCATTGCGCAATTCTGACGCCCTGCTCTTCAGCTTCACCAGATAAAAACTCGTCATGCAGATAACAATCCACGCCCATGTTTTCAGCTTCATCACAGGCAGCCTGCATGGCCTGTTGTTGCGTAGCCACAATATGGGATTCAATAGCATCGGAACTACAACCAGACTCAGCTTGAACAGTGTTGAGTAACTCAATCAAAAAATTATCGTCATCCAGTGGCTGTTCCTGACCCGCGACCAGCAAACCAGAACCAATCACCGAAGCATCATCGTTCTGCACATCAGAAATCAATAATTGAGTACAGTGCTCCGCCTGAACATGTGCCAGCAGCCCCCCGCCTTTAATACGAGAGAACTGTTTACGCCAGGCATTCATCTGCTGGATGTTTTTCCCTGATGCCAGTAAATGTTGATTGATCTGCTGCAACTGTTCCAGCGATATCCCCTCAACTGGCACTTCCACCAGACTGGATGTACCACCAGAAATCAGCACAAGTAGTTTTTCACCCTGCGGAATACTCGAAAGAAAACGTAATAAAGTTTCACCCGCATCAAGGCTGGTTTGATCCGGTACCGGATGTGATGATTCAACTATATTGATACGTTTATCTTTTCGAATAGCGCGAGGGTAATGTCCGGGCGGACAAATTAGCAATGCCTGTTTGAGGTTTTTATTGTGATCGAGTGCACCTTGCAACATAGCAGGAGCGGCTTTTCCAATAGCTACGCAGTGATCAAATTTGGCGGCATTCTCGTGACACCATGTTTGCACACGATGACGTCCATCAACTTCATCGATAGCTGTTTGGAATAGATGGGTTAATAATTCTCGTGCGGTTAGTTCCATATTATGAATATCTGATTACTTGCCAGCTATTCTACTAGCTCTTAACTATGGAGGTAGTGGGTTTTCGCACCCACGGGCAAGGTACTTTGGTGCCTTTCTTTTTTCGCAAAAAAAAGACACTCGGCATCAAGCCGAAATCAAAAATTATGGTTGGCACGGCAAGTCAGTAAACAGGAAATGTATCAGTATACGTTCCCACGCGGGAGCGTGGGAACGAGAACGCGGGAATGACGGATCGAGTTACATTCCCCTCGCTAAATCCGCTTTAATATCCTCAATATCCTCCAACCCTACTGCGACTCGAATCAAACCATCCGAAATACCCGCTTCCTGTTTTTGCTCTGGGGTTAAACGACCATGCGTCGTCGTCCCTGGATGCGTAATCGTAGTTTTAGTGTCACCCAAATTCGCAGTAATCGAAACCATTTCCGTTGCATCAATCAACTTCCAGCCTTCTTCCTTACCGCCGTTTAATTCAAACGAGACAA
>JAGLQT010000035.1 GCA_023136715.1 Gammaproteobacteria bacterium
GTGGTTATCCCGGTTACGGTGGTGGCTATCCTGCTTATGGTGGTGGCTATCCCGGTTATGGTGGTTATGGATACCCCGGCGGATTGGGTTGGTAGGAAATAACAACTAACATCAAGCCCTCTTTTTAGAGGGCTTTTTTTATCAACATCAAAAACTCATTACAGATAACTTATTCAACCTGAAAATAACCAATCCTGCCATTGCGGCACTCCAGAAGAACATTGCTGCCCTTACTCTTATCTAACACTGCCTGCAGCTCGTCTAATGTATGCACTTCTTTATCATTGGCAGTGACAATCATTTCACCTACCGGCCATTCAATGTCATCAGCCTGTGTTCCCTGATGAATATGCGTCACCACCAGCATCGGCTTTTCCTGATCGATGGTTTGTAACATATCGATTTGTGCATTGGCATCAATTTGACGCATAGCTTCTATAATTTCATAACTCAATTCCTGAATAATCATGCCAAACACTTCGATGTATTTTCTCTCGGCAATGATAGGACGCGAAATAACACCTTTTCCCGGATTACGCATAGCCTTTGCGCTAGTCGTTTTAGTTTCACCATTTCTCAGATAAACAACTTCCACGTCATCACCAATGGGAATCAGCTTCATTACATCATAATTATTTTTATGCCTGAAGTGGCCTTCCTTGCCAATGACAATACCGTGCCGATCAAATTCAATACCATTAATGGAAAGAATGACATCACGGGCCTTTATACCCGCAGCCTCAAGAAAACCATTGGCTTGCACCTTGGCAACGATCAAACCTTTGGCTTCTGATTGATTCAATACTGAATTAAAGTTATCCGCATTTTTTTGTAGCTTGCCACCAATACCTGCAAAGTGCGGCTCGTTTTGTTTCAATAGATTTTCAATAATAATTTTTACAAAACTGGCTGGCGTAATAAAACCGATGTTCTCCGCATCAACCATAACCGCTGTATTCAAACCAACCACCTTGCCATTTTTACTAACGCTTGGCCCACCGGAGTTACCCGGATTAATCGCCGCATTAGTAACAAAACGTTCAGTTGTGTATTCTGATCCGGAGACAAAGTTAGTGATCTCACCACCAGAAATATTGGGCTCAACCATACCCATAGGGTAGCCGATCGCTTTGATTTCCTCACCACGTGACGGGCTGGCACCTTGCCAAAGTTCCAGATATTCGATATCTCTGATCGCAAGCTTTTTAAAGCGCTGTAACTCTTTATCGGTGAGCTTGATTAAGGCAACATCTGGCTCCAGTTTTTTCACCAGCCCTACCAGCTCCGCTTCAAATCTTTCTTCACTGGTAAGCATTGAGCTAACTTCAATCTTGCCACCGTTTCTGACCACATGCGCATTGGTGACGATATAGCCTTCAAGATGATTATATTTGACGAAAAATCCTGAACCCAACCAGACACCTGGTATTTTAATCGCCGGATTCATTACAGACTGAGTATCTTCTTCAATGTGACCTTCGACCTGAATTTGCACTACGCCATTCATCATCTCGCGAGCAACATCAGGAAGGTTATTTTTCTTTTTTGACATGCCTTCATTATATAAGTGTAAAAGCAAGATAGGGCATGTTTTCTTATATTTATCTCTAAGATTACTTCGCTTACACTAAAGCAGACTTAAGCATTATTTTGTAGCACCATTTACTAATGACCACATCACATGGAACGGCGAAATGATAAAAATCATTATTTTTGGGATATTGTTAGCTTACTCTAACCAGTGCCTCTCTTTTGAGTGGCTACCCGAGCGCCGCAAAGACCAGAACCCCACCCAGCCTGCCCACCTGATTGTGCCACTGCCCTACAGCAAACCCGGCATTGGTGATGGTTTTGTTTTGATGGCTACGGTTTCAAATGTTGCAGAAACTACCGCCGACATTACCGGTCTTTTCGTTACCGGTGATGCCGATGGCAGCATTATTAATGGCTCTGAAATACCGCTATTCTCCGATATTTTATTTCTTGATTTTTACTTACAGAACATCAACAGGGCTGCGGTCAGTAATTATTCAATTCGTGGCATCGGTAATACCAGTGAAGACGATTTCACGATTCTGGATTTAAGCGTCGCCGATGAAGCTACTGTTGAATTCAATTTAACGTTTTATGAACGGCGACTAAACTTCTATTATTCTTACAGGGACTTTGAATACCAGATTGATGCTATCAAAGATAATAACGGGGCCCTCATTACCTCCTTTGGCCAACCTTATACAAATTCTGAAACCAGTGATAGTTTCAGAATCTCTGTCGATCTTACCGATGATTATCTTGATCCAAGAAAAGGACTCAGGCTTGATGTGGCTTATCAGGACAACGAAGCCATTAGCATTAACGACCCGGATTTTTACACGCTCAATTATATGATTCTGGGTTATGTACCTGTAGGCAAACTCGACACACTGGTACTGAACTATTACCAGTCAGATGCCCACGTCCGGCAACAGGGCAATATCGACCCCGCCAGCATTCGTGATGAGCTGGACATGAACTGTGCGCCAACAGATAGCCAATGCCTGGAGGCAGAACAGGAACTGGTAGATAACTTTATTAATGCAAGAACACACGGCACTTCATCACCACTGGGTGGAGACCTGCGCCTGCGCTCGTTCCCGCAAAACCGGTATCAGGGTGCGCATACCGCCTTCATCGGTGCCGAGTACCGCTGGAATATAACGCAGGAAGCGACACCATTTGATTATTTTATCTGGAAGGATGTGCGCACCGGACTGCAGATGGCTTTCTTTGCTGAAATTGGTACAGTGTCAGAAACCTCTTCACAGTTGTGGGATAGAACACGACACAGCCTTGGCGTTGGCTTCCGTTTGATCGCCGCCTCGGGCGCGGTCTATCGCGCGGATATTGCCACGGGTAAGGAAGGCGCTGAAGTGATTATAATTTTTGATTACCCGTGGGAATAAAATCATTCACTCCGCAACCATTACTGATCGGGTGACAAACTAACCTGAACCCGAAGCCCGCCCAGTTCGAGCGAAGCATCAAACTGTAGTGTGCCGTTATAAAGCTCAACAATTTCTTTAACAATCGCTAAACCCAGCCCGTGACCAGGCAGGGATTCGTCAACACGGTGACCACGTTGAGTGAGCGCGGCGAGTTCTTCTTCTGTTACCCCAGCACCATCATCTTCAACAACAATGTGAATCACATCTGTTTGCTCAATGGAACAATGCACACGGGTCTTTGTCCATTTGGCAGCGTTATCGAGCAGGTTACCCAGTAGCTCAAGCAGATCATGGCGATCGATATTGTTCAGGTTTTGCTGTGGCGCATGGTAATCAAACTTAATGTTTTTATCGTGATAAATACGTTCTAAAACTTTAATTAATGCAGGCAGTTCTTCTGCAGGATTAAAACGCTGCCCGGCGCTACCGGCACCCGCCAGTCTGGCGCGACTTAATTCATGCTCGATCTGTTGTTGCAGCACGGTCGTGTGTTGCTGCAGCTCCTGCCTGAGGGTCTCGGGTGTCTCGCTATGATCTGCCAGTTGAGTGAGCAAATTCAGCGGACCTTTTAAGGCGTGCGCAAGATTACCCAAAGCATTGCGTGAACGATCAAGCCGTTGCCCCATCACCATTAATAATCGATTAACTTCCACCACCAGCGGTTGCACTTCAAGCGGAACCGCTTCGGTAAGCTGGTCGATATCACCACGTTCCAGTTGTTCGATCTCCTGGCCAAGCTGCCGTAGTGGCGCAAAAGAGCTGCGCACAATATGTCGCTGGATAAATAAAATCAGGAATAAAAATATCACCGTCAGTGCCAGCAATAGCATCGCGTTTTCCAGAAGCCGTTGCTGTAATTGCGAAATATCTTCCGCCACCATGATGGTGACGTTTTGATTAGCCTTATGATAACCACCCGCCCAAAGTATCAACGGCTGTTCGGCGGGGCCAGTGATGCGGTCCACTCGCTGCTCGCCGGTGGTCAGCCTGTTACCGCTCAACTCTACATCCCAGAGTGAACGCGAACGCAACACTTCACCTTTTTCGGTGAGCAGCAGAAAGTAGTGACCAGATAGTGGTTGCTGATAGATCGCCGAAAGCGAACCCTCGGCCAGCGTGGCTTTGCCATCAGCATCAAATTGCAGCGCTGCCAGTAAGCCTTCACCATCGTGTTCCAGACGCGAGACGACAAGGTCATCAATCATGCGTTGGTTCTGGTCGTAAATCAGCCAGCCAATTAAAGCCATCAGCAAAACAAGGCTCAAACCTAAACCGATATGCAGCCGTTGGCTCAGCGAATTCACTACGCTTCCCCGCCAAAAATATAACCCTGACCACGCCGGGTCTCGATCAGCGATTTGCCAAGCTTCTGCCGCAGTCGTTTGATATAGGCTTCGATCACATTGCTATCGCGATCGCTATCACCTTCATAAACATGCTCGGTGATTCGGGATTTGGAAAGCAGTTTGCCGGGGTTGATCATCATGTAACGCAGCAGGCGGAATTCGGTGCCGGTAAGCTCAATGGTTTCACCATCGGCCAGCTTCACACACTGGCGTTCTTCATCGAGTGTTAATCCTGCGACCGCCAATTGTGGTTCGCTGCGCTCCTGCGCCCTTCGCAACAAAGCATCGAGACGGGCGAGTAATTCTTCCTGATGAAAAGGTTTGCCCAGATAATCATCCGCACCGGCTTTCAGGCCATCAACCCGCTCGTGCCAGGCATCGCGTGCAGTGAGAACAATCACCGGCAAGGCACTGCCGGCCTTGCGCCAGTTCTGTAACACTTCCAGCCCCGGTCGCCCCGGCAGACCCAGATCGAGTATCACCGCATCATAAGCTTCTTCTTCACCCTGAAACTGAGCATCGATACCATTATCAACCAGATCAACCGCATAACCGGCGGTGCGCAAATCCTGCCGCAAACGCGGACCAAGAATTGCATCGTCTTCCACCAGCAGCAATCTCATCAATCGTCCTCTTCACCGAGTGCTTCACCTGTTTTTGCATCGAACAACAGCTCGCGCACCACACCCTGCTCATCAACCAGTTCCAGCTCGTACACTAAACGCCCCTGCTTAGATTCCAGCTCGGCCTCCAGCAATCGAAGCTTGCCCGATGCCTGACTATCAATCTTTTGCAACAGCTGTTCCAGCGCAATAATCTCACCACTCTTGACCAGATCACGCGCCCGCTCGTGGTCTTCATCAGCACAGGCATTGGCACCAATGAAGACACTAAAAAGCAGCGTTATTTGCAATAAGCCTTTCATCATCGTATTTCTA
>JAGLQT010000036.1 GCA_023136715.1 Gammaproteobacteria bacterium
TTCAACGCTTCCTGTCACAGCCATTTTTCGTTGCTGAAGTATTCACCGGTGCACCCGGTAAGTACGTATCATTGAAAGATAATCTTGCTGCTTTTAAAGCTATTCTTGATGGCGAGCATGATGATCTTCCTGAGCAGGCATTCTATATGGTTGGTGGTATCGATGAAGTGATCGAGAAAGCCAAGGGCATGCAGTAGCAGCAAACCAGGATTCTAGATTATGTCTATGACCATGCATGTTGATATCGTTAGTGCCGAAGTTGAGATTTTCTCGGACACTATTACCGAGCTTTATGCGCCAGCCGAAATGGGTGAAGTGGGTATTATGCCGCGACACGCACCTTTGCTTGCGAAATTGAAGCCTGGCGAAGTTCGCGTTGTTGATCAGCACGGTGAAGAGCAATCATTTTTTGTTAATGGCGGCATTCTTGAGGTTCAGCCTCATGTGGTTACCATTCTTTCAGATACCGCGATGCGCGCAGCAGATATTGATGAGGCGGCTGCACTGGAAGCCAAAGCTAAAGCTGAAGCGGCCATGTCAGACAAGAAAACAGATTATGATTATGCTCGTGCCAGGATTGAGTTGATGGAAGCGGTGGCACAGCTCGAAACTATCAATAAGCTGAGAAAGAGAAAATAGCCTGCTTATCGGTAAGAAGCCGATGATTCAGCTAAACTAAGAAGGTCGACATAAGTCGGCCTTTTTTATTTATAAGATTTAAGAAGCCATCATAAATAGTGTTATAAAAGTATGAATCTATCAGTCATTATTCTTGCCGCAGGGCAGGGCACCAGAATGAAGTCATCGCTACCGAAAGTGATGCACCGTATCGCCGGAGCACCCATGTTGGAGCACGTTTATCGCCGAAGTTTGGAGTTAGGCGCAGATGATATTCATGTGGTTTATGGCCATGGTGGTGAGCATCTACACGAGTACTGCTCTGATTTTAAAGTCGACTGGGTGCTTCAGCAGGCACAACTGGGTACTGCGCATGCTGTGCAACAGGCCAGCCCGAAAATAAACTCTGATTCAACCGCGCTGGTGTTGTATGGCGATGTGCCACTAATCAAGGCAGAAACGCTGAAAGCGCTGGTTTCAAAAGTGAGTGCTAATAATATTGCTTTGTTAACTGTGAATCTGGATGAGCCAGCAGGTTACGGTCGAATTGTAAGAGACGGTGATAAAGTGACTAGCATTGTTGAGCATAAAGATGCGAGCGAAGATCAAAAACTAATCAACGAAGTGAATACAGGTATTCTTGCTTTACGTGCTGGATATTTGAATGAATGCCTGAGCAAGGTTGATAATAATAATTCACAGGGTGAATATTATTTAACGGATATTATTGCTATGGCTGTTACTGATGGAAATGAAGTGTTTACAGCGCAACCAGAAAATAGCTATGAGGTTGAAGGCGTGAATGATAGAAAACAGTTGTCCAAGCTTGAAAGAATTCACCAGCAGGAAATGGTTGAACAAATCATGCTGCAAGGAGTGAGCGTTGCCGATCCTGGCAGAGTTGATATTCGTGGTGGTGTAAAAATTGGCAGTGATTCATTTGTTGACATTAACGTTGTCTTTGAAGGTGACGTTGAGATTGGTAGCAATGTGACGATTGGCGCCGGCTGCATTATTACAAATAGCAAGATTGCCGATGACTGTACGATAAAGCCCTATTCGGTAATTGAGGACGCAGTTATAGAAGAAGCTGTTGAAGTAGGGCCATTTGCACGACTTCGACCCGGCGCACATTTACTTAAAGACAGTCGTGTCGGTAATTTCGTCGAAATTAAAAATACAGAATTAGGTGAAGGTAGCAAAGCCAGTCACTTAAGTTATCTGGGTGATAGTGAAATTGGCCGTGATGTAAATATTGGTGCTGGTACGATTACCTGTAATTACGATGGTGCTAATAAACATAAAACTGTCATCAAAGACGGCGCCTTCATTGGTTCAGATAGCCAGTTGATTGCACCCGTTACCATCGGTAAAAATGCAACTATCGGTGCAGGATCTACCATCAACAAAGATGTAGATGATGATAGCCTGACACTTAGTCGGTCAGTTCAGAAAAGTGTTAAGGGCTGGCAGCGTCCAACAAAAAAGTAAGTCTCTTAAGCCTTGATTATTCTGCTGTTTTAAAAGAGGCCATGCCATTTTCTTCATCCTCTTCATCCTCTTCATCGGCCAGCAAGCTTAGGCCTCCATGATCATCATCGTCAGAGTCGCCTTTATCAGATTTTTCAGCCAGTTCAATTTTAAGGCGTAAGTTGTTAGCGCCATCTGCATTTTTGAGCGCTTCATCAAAAGAAATTTTTCCGGCGTTGTACAGGTCAAAAAGCGCCATGTCGAATGTTTGCATACCCATGGTGGCAGATTTTTCCATGACTTCCTTAATTTCTAGAATTTCACCTTCTTTGATTAGATCGGCGATACGAGGTGAGTTGAGTAAGACTTCAATGGCAGCGCAGCGTTTTTTATCTACGGTGGGAACGAGGCGTTGCGAGACAAAGCATTGTAGATTGATAGAGAGGTCGCTCAATAGTGACTGACGTTTTTCTTCGGGGAAGAAGTTAATAATACGGTCGAGTGCCTGATTGGCGTTATTGGCGTGCAGTGTCGAAATAGCCAAATGTCCGGTTTCAGCAAAGGCGAGTGCATGTTCCATTGTTTCACGGTCACGAATCTCGCCGATAAGAATTACATCGGGTGCCTGACGTAAGGTATTTTTGAGTGCGTCTTCAAATGAATCGGTATCCATACCGACTTCGCGTTGATTAATGATGCAGCCCTGGTGGTTGTGAACGAATTCAATGGGATCTTCAATGGTAATAATATGCCCCTTGGAATTTTTATTTCGGTGATCAATCAAAGCCGCTAGCGAGGTGGATTTACCCGAGCCAGTGCCGCCCACGAACAGAATAAGTCCGCGTTTTAGCATAATGACCTTGGTTAAAACATCGGGCAGGCCGAGGTCTTTGAGATTAGGTATTTCGGTAACGATGTTACGAATAACCATGGAGCATTCGTTACGTTGCTTGAAGATGTTGACGCGAAAGCGACCAATTTGGGGCAGTGAGAGTGCCAGGTTCATTTCTGGTTTATCACGAAAAGCTTCACGTTGCTTGTCAGTCATTATTTCATTAGCAAGGCTTTCAACCCAGCCTGGTGGAGCACGATCTTTACCAAGTGGTGTGAGTACACCGCTGAATTTTGCGCTAGGGGGTGCACCTGTCGATAAATAAAGATCGGAGCCGTCTTTCTCGGCAAGAATTTTCAAAAGAGGTGTAACTTTCATGTAAGGGTGGTCTGTGTGAGTGTTTTTTAGGACAGTAAGTATAGCGATTATGTGAATATTTGGAACACTTTAAAAGCGTGATTAATAATAGATAGACTGCAGTTTTGCACCATAAAGGTGCAAAATGAGCGGAGATAGTGAGATAAAGTCTTAAGTAACTGTTATTTATATAATATTTGTTGAATAAGTGTAGATGAGGGGTAATTCAAGTAGATATATAAGTGCCAGATACATAAAATGTCCATCCGCTTACTGATGTATCTAAAGAGAGGCTGTTTTGGCGACGGTAATTAATGAAGAAGAGAAGTATGTTTGCACTGATAGACGCGTGATCGATCAGCGTCAAACCAAATTACAGCATATATGCCTGCAATTGGCAGCACTTGGGCATAAGTGCCAGCTGGGTACAGAGCAAGGCTATTTATCTGTGGCAGATAGCCTGATAAAAAACTATTCTGAGTATCGCCGCTTATTTGCAGAATACCGTTGTCCTGCGGACCAGCGTATTCAGGACTACCTCAATAACTATCTTGAGCGTAATGGTGTCGAACAGAGTATTAAGTTACCGGCAGAAACATTTTCACTGAATGAGCCTGGTATGGCGAGGGAGTTGTCCTTGCCGTTAGATGGAAATAAATATAAATCAGATTTACTGGAATCCTATCGGGTTAAGCAGGGCGTATTGCATAATCCAAAAAATGACCGACGCACCACCTCCGGTGTTTTTCATATTGTAGAGGGTGGTCTGCCAATACCTGCTGATAAAAAAGCGGTACCCGTTAATGTTTATGCCAATTTATTACAGATAGCGTTGGATCCACCCAAAGAATTACTAGCGCTGCCCATTTCCAGCGCTTTACCGAAGCCAATAAATCTTTGGGTCTCATTATTGTTAAGACCCATCGTGCGTCCAGAAGTAGAAGGTGTACTGCCTGAGAAAACACTGGAAACACGATTCTTCGCTCCCGGCGGGTTAGTCGCTAATCTTGATTTTGTGGAATCAATTTTTGGTAATGGTGGTGATCCATTTTTATCAGAAAACGATGCGGCTCTCGATATTGATCACTGGACCGGCCACAGCGGCTGCGTAATCCTGGCGCCGCATCTTACTAAACTGAGCAAAAAGGGATTGGGTTTGCCTCATTA
>JAGLQT010000037.1 GCA_023136715.1 Gammaproteobacteria bacterium
TCGGTGACAAATATGAAACCGAAATTGCAGCCAATAAAGCCGCAGACGCGAAGTATAGATAACTATGACTTTTATTGATTTTAATTTTTATGTATTTGCTACCATGCTGATTGTTGCAGCACTGGGCGTGATTACTGCGCGTAATCCTGTGCATTCCGCCCTGTTTCTGGTGTTGTCATTCTTCAGTTGTTCTGCGCTCTGGCTTTTACTGGAAGCTGAGTTTCTTGCCATTGTGCTGGTGCTGGTTTACGTCGGTGCGGTGATGGTGTTGTTCCTGTTTGTGGTGATGATGCTGGATATCAATATAGAGCAGATGCGTCAGGGTTTTGTGCGTTATCTGCCAATTGGTGCTTTGATTGCATTGGTACTGGCGGCGCAAATGATCTGGATTGTTGGTCCTGTCGGCCCCGATGTCCTGGCTGATGAGTCTTTGCAGCAGGCAGTGCGTCATGATGCCGATTACAGTAATACCAAAGAATTAGGCCGTGTTTTATATACTGAGTATGTGTTGCCGTTCGAAATTGCGGCTGTAATATTGCTGGTCGCGATTGTGGCAGCGATTGCGCTGACTTTACGCCGACGTCCTAAGACTAAATATCAGTCGCCAGGTAAGCAGATTAAAGTGAAACGTAATGATCGTTTGCGTATTGTGAAAATGGATGCCGAGGCGAAGGAGTAATTATTATGCTTAGCGTATCCCTATCAAGTTATTTGACACTGGCCGCGATCTTATTCGCCATCAGTATCGCCGGTATTTTCCTCAACAGAAAAAATGTCATCGTTCTGTTGATGTGTGTCGAGTTGATGTTACTGGCGGCTAATATTAATTTCATCGCTTTCTCGCATTATTTGAATGACAGTGCCGGGCAGGTGTTTGTCTTCTTTATATTAACCGTTGCCGCCGCTGAAGCTGCGATTGGTCTCGCTATTCTGGTGGTGCTGTTCCGTAATCGTCGAAGCATCAATGTTGATCAACTCAATGAGATGAAGGGTTAGTATGGAATCGTTATATCTAGCTATACCGCTGGCTTCTCTTATAGGTGCAATCATCGCCGGATTTTTTGGCGGTTATATTGGACGCAAGGGTGCGCATACAGCCACAATTCTGGGTGTAGGTACTTCCTTTGTGCTGGCTTTGCTGGCATTGAATCATCATGTGTTTAATGGCGCAGAAGCTTATAACGCGACCGTTTACACCTGGATGATTTCGGAAGGTATGCGTTTTGAGATCGGTTTCCTGATTGATAATTTAACCGTGATGATGATGGCTGTGGTTACGGGTGTCTCGCTGGCGGTGCACGTTTACACCATTGGTTATATGGCTGATGATGAACACAACTGGCCGAAAGAATCACTAGCCGGTAAAAACTCTTATCAGCGTTTCTTCAGTTACATATCACTGTTTACTTTCTCGATGCTGATGCTGGTGATGTCCAACAACTTCCTGCAGTTGTTCTTTGGCTGGGAAGCGGTAGGTCTGGTTTCTTATCTGCTGATTGGTTTCTGGTCGGTTCGTCCTACAGCTGTTTATGCCAACATGAAAGCCTTTCTGGTGAATCGTGTTGGTGACTTTGGTTTTATTCTGGGTA
>JAGLQT010000038.1 GCA_023136715.1 Gammaproteobacteria bacterium
TTCTCCTGAAGCCAGACGTTGTTCCAGCATATCAAGTCCCAGCTCCGAAGGCCCTATTCCATCAAGGGGTGATAGATGCCCCATCAGGACAAAGTATTTACCTCGAAATTCGGCAATATGCTCAATCGCCATGACATCAACCGGTGACTCAACCACACATAACTTGCTTCTATCTCGCCCTGTGTGGCTACATATATTACATAACTCAGTTTCACTCAAAGTTCGACAGGACTGGCAGCGACCAATCTTCGCCACCGCTTCATCAACAGAACGCGCGAGATGCGTTGCGCCATCACGATCACGTTCCAGCAAATAAAAAGCCATGCGCTGGGCCGATTTGGGACCGACGCCAGGCAGGCATTTGAGTGCATCAATGAGTTGTTCGAGTAGTGGAGACATTAATTAGAGTAGCTTTTAACTACATTCACAAGTTTTAGAGCGTAATGAGCGAAGAAAAGACAAGGCATTCATGCAATTAAATTGCGGAGTGTATATGCAATACATGAGCAGATTTCATTGTATGAATAACGCTATATTTTCGAGCGCAATAGCTCTAAAAAGGAAGCTTCATTCCGCCAGGTAAATTCAAACCTTCTGTCACACCCGACATTTTTTCTGCTGACTGCTGTTCTATTTTTCTCACTGCATCATTCACTGCGGCGGCGACTAAGTCTTCGATCATTTCTTTATCATCAGACATCAGGCTGTCATCAAGCTCAACCTTGCGCAATTCATGACGGCCATTCATCAGCACTTTAACCATGCCACCACCGGCCTGGCCTTCTACTTCCATGGCAGCCACTTCTTCCTGCGCCTTTTTCATGTCTTCCTGCATTTTCTGCGCCTGTTTCATCATGTTACCCATGGCACCTTTCATCATAATCTTTACCTCTTTAAATCTTTATAAATATAATTAGCTTAGGTTTTAACTTACTGGCTTAACCGAACCCGGCACTATCTCCGCGTTGAAATTTTCTTTCAACGCCTGAACAAAACTATCGCCTTCGATGGATGCCTCTGCCTGCTGTTGACGCTCACCGGTCTCACGCGCCTGTGATTGCGCGGGGGTTTCAATCGACTGGCCTTCGGCCTCAGTTTTTGCACCCGTATTTACGACTATGTCCAGTCGCAGGTCTTTATCAAAATATTCACACAAGGCCTGTCGCAATCGTGTTTCACTCTTGGCGTTGCGAAGCTGTTGGTGACCCGCATCCACGGCCAGCGTAATCGTATTATCTTCAATGCCCTGCAACACACAATTTGCCGCCAGCTGTTTAACCATACCATTCACGGCCAGACCTTCAAGAATTTCCCGCCAGTCACGACTATCACGATTCACAACGACTGGCGCTGGGCTTGCTGTTGGAGCTGGACTTGCTGTTGGAACAGGACTGGTAGCTACAGGGGGAGCTGGTTCAGACACTTTCGGCTGCGATGCCTGAGACAATGCTGCTGGCGCAGATGCGGGTGCTGCCTGTGTCGATGCATTTTGAGATGGCTGAGCCGATGGCAGATTCGTTGCGGTATTCGTTATAGCAGCGGCAACTTGCCCAGTTGATGCCGGACGAAACGACAGCATACGTAACAGCACCATTTCCAGACCACTGCGTAAATCTGGCGCCAGCGGTAAATCACGACGACCGATCAAGGCAATCTGATAAAACAGCTGTAAATCTTCTGAACTTAACTGCTCTGATAAAACCAGCACCGTTTCACGTTCACTGACATAATCATCCAGCGCTTCCGGTACTTTCTTAGCCAGCGCCATGTGATGAAATAGACTGAGCAATTCAGCCAGCACATTTTCATAATCGGGGGTCAGTTCAGCCAGAGTCTCGACCGCGGCTAGCGTTGCTGCGGCATCACGATCAATCAGCGCCCTGAGAATGTTCAGCACTTTATCTCGTGAGATAGTGCCCAGCATTTCACGAATTTCATGCTCATTAATGCTGCCAGCGCCAAAGGCCAAAGCCTGGTCCATTAAACTGAGTGCATCACGCATACTGCCATCGGCCGCTTCCGCCAATAACTGCAGAGCGATCAGATCATGCTCGACCGCATCGGTTTGCAGGATATTCTGCAAATGGGAAATAATCAGGCTCACCGGCAAACGCTTGAGATTGAACTGCAAACAACGCGACAAAATGGTCACGGGCAGTTTTTGCGGATCGGTAGTCGCCAGTAAGAATTTTACGTGTGGCGGTGGTTCTTCCAGCGTTTTCAGCAACGCATTAAAACTGCTCTTGGAAAACATGTGCACCTCGTCGATCAGATACACTTTATAACGACCGCGCGTCGGTGCGTACTGCACGTTTTCCAGTAATTCGCGCGTATCATCAACACCGGTACGGGAAGCGGCATCGACCTCGATCAAATCGACAAAACGACCTTCGGCAATTTCAACACAGGAACCACATTCACCACAGGGTTTGGAAGTCACCCCTTTTTCGCAATTTAAGGCTTTGGCAAAAATACGGGCAATGGTGGTTTTACCGACACCGCGGGTACCGGTAAACAGATAAGCATGGTGTAAGCGGTCTTCGTCCAGTGCATTAACGAGGGCACGTTGAACATGCTCCTGACCGACCA
>JAGLQT010000039.1 GCA_023136715.1 Gammaproteobacteria bacterium
ATTTGTTTTTTTATTTGATCACGTAACTGGTGAATATTGGTGTAGGTAGTATCGATAAAAAGATCGGCTTCAGATGAAATTGAGCTTAATAAGACGCGCTCAACTTCAATGGCTTCTGATAGTGGCAAGCCTTTGGTTGTCAGTGGATGTTTCCTGCGGGTGTCGCTAAAACGTTTAATCAGTGTGCTGAGTTCGGCCTGTAAATAAACAACTTCAAGATGAATGTCTTTTTCGCGCAGGGGTTTGATGATTTTATTGAAGTTGCGTAAATCGTGGGCTTCACTGCGAGCATCAATACCTACAGCAATATTTTCGTAGGGTTGTAAACTTCGATTAGACACTCGTTCGACAAAGTCTGGCAGCAAACCTAATGGTAGATTATCAACGCAGTAGTAGTCTTCGTCTTCCAGCGTGTGAAGTGCGACAGTTTTGCCTGAGCCTGAAAGTCCGCTGACGATAACAAGTTTCATAGTTTTACAGGGTCTGACCGGCGTCGATAGCTTTTTGCTGGAGGCTCATCAGTTCTTTGGTGGCATCGTAGCCGCTGTATCGTAATATGTAATTACGTACAGCTGCTTCAACCAATACTGCCAGATTGCGCCCGGGTGCAACTGGTAATAATACTTCAGGTACATCAACGCCTAGAATATTTCGCATTTTCCTGGAACCTTCGAGGCGGTCAATTTTGGCTAGTTCCTCTTTGGTTAAGCGCTCCATGTGAATAATCAGGCGCAAATACTTATTTATTTTCAGTGCGTTATTGCCATACATTTCACGGATATTGAGCACGCCAAGACCGCGTACTTCCATGAAATCTCTGAGTACGCTGGGGCTTCTGCCATCAAGAATATCCGGGCCGATTCGAGTCAATTCGGGCGCATCATCGGCAATCAATCGATGGCCACGTGAAATCAGTTCCAGGGCTAACTCACTTTTGCCGACGCTGCTTTCGCCAGTAATTAAAACACCGGTGCCCAGTACCTCCATATAAACACCATGAACAATTTGTTTGTCGGAAAATAAATCGTGCAAATAATAGCGGGCGATGTCAACGACTTCATTGCTTTGTGTTTTACAGCTTAATAATGGTACATGTCCTTTGCTGGCGAATTCGATGAGTTTGTCAGGAACTGGTATGCCATCGGCCATGATAATGGCGACTGCATGGTCAGAAAAAATTTGTTGTAGAATGTTGTTGCGGAAATTCTCATCGAGATTTTGCAAATAGTCGCATTCAGTTTTGCCAATAACCTGAATGATGTTTTTATGAATCAGGTTTAAATGACCAATTAAAGTAGCGTGTTCGCTGACTTTGACTTCATGAAGAGGTCGATCAGGGTCTTCCTGCCCAGCCACCCACTTCAACTCAATCTTGCTGGAAAGATTGACGATTATTGATTCGGCAGAGAAGAGTTGAGTCATGATTTTTTATGAGGTCTGTGTGCTTGCATCCCAACTGATTAGTCGATGATGAAGTTCTTCATCGCTATCGGCTGAACGCAGGTTCTGGCAAAAAGTTTCATTATTAAACATGCCTGCTAGTTCAGCGAGTATGTTGAGGTGTTCATCAGTGTAGTGCTCAGGCACCATCAACGCAAACAGCAGGTCGGTCGGTTGCTTGTCTGGACTATCGAAATCAATGCCATTTTCTGTGCGTATGAAAACACCAATAGCCTGTTTGCATAAGTCCGTTCTCGCGTGGGGCAGGGCGATACCATGCCCCAGCGAGGTCGAGCCTAATTTCTCTCTTTCAGTTAGAAGTTGAAATATATCAAACGATTTATTTACTTCAGTTTGTTTGGCAAGTAAGTCAGCCAGTAGTTCAAGAGCTCTTTTTTTGCTGACAACGTTAGCATTACAGATCACGGAGTCAGGGCTGACAAGATTTTTCAGGTTCATTAGTCTATAGGTGTTTCAACAGGTTTATGGTGCAGGTGGTTTTTGATTTTTTCCTTGTGCTTTTTGACTTGCCTGTCAAGTTTGTCCACTAGTGAGTCAATCGATGCGTACATATCTTCTTCGTGGGCTTCAGCAAAAATATCATGGCCGCTCATGTGAACAGTGGCCTCTGCTTTTTGTGTTTTCTTTTCAACGCTCAGAATGACGTGAGTGTTGCTGACTTTGTCAAAGTGACGTTCGAGTTTTTCCATTTTTTCGGTAACGTAATTACGCAATGAATCTGTGATGTCAATATGGTGACCGGTCAGTTCTATTTTCATAGGAATGCTCCTGTAGGTTTAAGCAAGACGTTTTCTCTCATTTGAAGGAGGAATCATCATCGATTCCCTGTATTTTGCCACAGTTCGACGCGCAACATTAATGCCTTCTTTCACCAGGAAGGCAGAAATTTTGTTGTCACTCAGGGGCTTTTGTGGGTTCTCGTTCTCAATGAGTTTTTTCATCATGGCGCGGATTGCTGTTGCCGAGCACTCGCCGCCATCGGATGTGCTAACCCTGCTTGAGAAAAAGAATTTAAATTCAAATACACCACGGGGTGTATGCATATATTTTTGTGTGGTAACGCGTGAAATGGTTGATTCGTGCATTTCAAGCTCTTCGGCGATGTCGCGCAATATCATCGGTTTCATGCCTTCATCACCGTATTCAAGAAACAGGCGTTGGCGTTCAACGATGGCCTTGCCTACGCGCATTAGTGTTTCGTTTCTGCTCTGCAGGCTTTTGATAAACCAACGTGCTTCCTGGAGGCTGTTTTTGAGGTGTGAACTATTTTCATCTCGCCTGTTGCCTTTCAAATGGTCAGCGTAAATCTGGTTGACCCTGATTTTTGGTGCCGTTTCCGGGTTGAGTTCAACGCGCCATTGACCGTTGATTTTGCGTACATAAATATCAGGAGCAATATAGTGTGTGGTGCCACTGCTGATGACAGAACCCGGTTTAGGGTTGAGTGTTTGTATGAAACTGATCAGGGTATGCAGTTGTTCTTCGCTACGGCGTGTTTTACGTTGTAGTCGTGCGTAATCGTGAGCGCCGATCAGGTCGAGATAGTTTTCGACGAGCATTTTGACATCGGACAGTTCGCGGGTGTCAGGGGGGAATTGCTCCAGTTGTAATAACAGGCATTCGCGTAGATTACGTGCGCCAACACCCAGTGGGTCAAAACGCTGGATACGATGCAGCATGGCTTCAACTTCGTCGAGTTCAATGTCGAGTTCGTTGACCAGACTTTGATGGATGTCTTCGATGCTTTCAGTGAGGTAACCGTCATCATTAATGGCGTCGATAATGGCTTCACCAATTAATAAATCGGTTTCACTGGTGGGGCTGTTTTGCAGTTGCCAGAGCAGGTGATCCTGAAGGTTCTCACCACCAACAGACTGATTTTCTAAATAGTCATTGCTACTATCACTGCTTGAAGTGCTGCTGGTGTTACTGGGGGTAATATCATAGATATCACTCCAGTCTGTATCTACGGCTAATTCATCAGGGATCTCCTGATTTTTCTCCATATCCAGATTGTTCTCACTGTTGTTGCTGGCTATATTCTCGGTGTCAGCTATAGCCTGTGTTTCTGTTGAATTCGCTTCACTGTTCTCACTGGATTGATTGTCCTCTTCCAGTTCCAGCATGGGGTTTTCTTCCAGGGTTTGCTGAATTTCGGCCTGTAAATCGAGGGTGGAAAGTTGAAGCAGGCGAATGGCCTGCTGCAACTGTGGCGTCATCGTTAGATGCTGTCCGATTTTTAACTGAAGTGAAGGCTTCATATTGCTATCAGGTTCTATCGACATTGCCGTTCTGGCAATGAAATCCTGGCATAATCAGAATTATTTGTAATGTTGACACGGTGCTGCTGTTTACTGCTGTTGTTGGTTGAAGCTCATACATATTTTATAGTTGAAAATCACGTCCAAGGTAGACATCACGTACCTGTTGATTGGATAAAATTTCCTCCGAGTTGCCCTGGGCGATAATCTTGCTGTCACTTAGTATATAGGCGTGCTGGCAAATTCCCAATGTCTCACGAACATTGTGATCGGTGATCAGTACGCCAATATTGCGCTCAGTCAAGTGTTCGATGATTTTCTGTATTTCGATGACCGAAATGGGGTCAACGCCGGCAAAAGGCTCATCCAGTAAGATGAAGGAAGGCTGTGAGGCCAGTGCACGGGCAATTTCAACGCGACGGCGTTCTCCACCAGACAGGCTCATGCCCATTGATTGTCGGATATGCTGAATCTGTAAATCTTCCAGCAGGTCCTCCAGAAGCTGATGTTGAGCCTCTTTATCGAGTGCTGCATTGTGTTCAAGAATCGCCTGTATATTTTGTTCAACGGTTAATTTTCGAAAGACCGAGGCTTCCTGTGGCAGGTAGCCGATACCTTTGCGTGCTCGCGCATGCACCGGCAGGTCAGTGAGGTCTTCGTCATCGAGAAAGATTTGGCCACTATCCACTGGAACCAGGCCAACTACCATATAAAAGCTGGTTGTTTTGCCTGCGCCATTGGGGCCGAGTAGCCCAACGACTTCTCCGCTTTTTACTTCGATTGAAACATCATTAACAACGGTTCTGGTTTTAAAGCGTTTAACTAAATTTTTTGCGCGAAGTATCGACACTATGGGGTCTCTGTATTAACTGGAGTGGCGCTGCTGTCTTTTTTCGGTGTCAAAATAATATTGACCCGCCCACCTTTTTGCCCCTGATTATTCTTGCCAGCGATCACGATTTTGTTTTTGGTATCGTAGACGATACGCTGACTTTCTATGGTGTGGTCTGGCTGTTCAAGGCGTGCATCAACCGTCATTACCAGTCGATTTTCGCTGGTAAAGTACTGCATGTGCTGGCTGCTCGCATGAATTTTATTTTTGCTGTCTTCATCCTGTGTGTATCTGGCTGGCTGGCCATCAATGATGATTTGCTGGATTTCGTCCTGTTGGCGAGTGATAGTCACAGTATCGCCGCTGAGTACAATGCTTCCCTGGCTGATTCTGACGTCACCCAGATAAGTGCTGCTACCGGTTTCCATGTCAAACTTCATGTAATTAGCCTGAATCTGAATATCCTCTACAATTTCACTGCTAGCGGTGAATCCGGTAGCGGTGTGTGTCAGCATCAATATCAGTGCGAACAATTGGTATGAAGTGGAGTTTGTTTTATTGAGCTTGAACATAGCGGCCTGTAACGCTGTTGAGTAATTCGAGTTGCCCGCTGGCATTATCCAGTATCATACCCTTGGATTGTAAAGTAAATTCCTGCTGAATAATGCTCACTGTGTGCATGCTTTTTGCGATTTGTTGACGAGTATCAATTTCCAGTTGCTCAGTTTCGAGTCGTATCGGCTGTGCTTTATCCTGTTGCTGCAAGACAACGCTATTGCGAAGTATGATGATTTGGTTCTCGTCATCAATTTCACCGCTGTTAGCACTAATTAGCCAGCGGTGATCACCTTGTTTTAATTGTATGACGGGCTCGTTAATAACGGCGTAATTACTATCATTATAGTGTTCCAGTCGTTTGGCTTTCAGGATGTAAGCGGGTTTGCCATCATCGGACATAGCTGTCAGGGTGAAATCCTGAATAAAGACATCAACATAGTGCGGATCACTACTCTGCAGGTGAGTGATTGCTTTCTTCTTTTCCCAGGTTTGAGATCCCCAGAAAATCAGTGCAGCAATAATAATAATGGATAAAGAAACCAGGCGCTTCACAACTAGATCTTGCCGTTTATTCTGCTATGTAAAGGTAAGATTCGAGTTTGTCAGCTAGTGTACCCTGTGCTTCGAGAATAAATTCACAAACGTCGCGCACCGCACCACAGCCACCATTTCGAGGCGCGATCCAGTGAGCATGCTGCTTCACAAAGGGGTGGGCATCCTGCACCGCGATGGCAAAACCAACGCGTGACATCACCGGCAGGTCGACCACGTCATCACCGACATAGGCGACCTGGTCAATCGAGAGTCCGACTTCTTTCATTAAATCTTCAAAGGCAGGTGTTTTATCGCGATAGCCCTGATACACCAGATCAATGCCAAGATCATTCATGCGATGCGCCACCACGTTAGATTTTCGACCAGTGATAATGGCTGCCTTAACGCCGCACTCCTGCAACATGCGCATACCGTGGCCATCTTTGGAATTGAAGGCTTTGTATTCCTGGCCGTCGTCGCCCATGAACAGGCTGCTGTTGGTCATGACGCCATCGACATCAAAAATAACCAGTTTTATATTTTTTGCTTTTTCAATAATTTCCTGCACGAGCAGCTCCTCTTGTATGTTTCTACTCAGACCACGCCAGCGCGTAAAAGGTCGTGCATATTTAGTGCGCCAATGAGTTTGTTGTTTTTATCGGTGACCAGGATGCCGTTGATATTGAAGTCGTCCATGAGCTTCAGGGCTTCGACAGCCAGATCATGTTCATCTGCAGTTTTGCAGTTGGTGGTCATCACCGCTTCGATGGGTGAGCTATGGATGTCGATATTTTTATCCAGTGAACGACGCAGATCGCCATCCGTATAAATACCCAGCAGCTGGTCGTTGTCATCGACAATGGCGGTCATGCCCAGGCCTTTGCGCGTCATTTCCAGCAGGGCCTCCGAAACGGTAGCCTGCTTGCTAACTTTGGGGGTTTTATTATCTTTATGCATGATGTCACTAACGTGGCATAACAGGCGACGCCCCAGGCTACCACCGGGGTGCGAGAGCGCGAAATCTTCCGGGGTGAAACCTCTAGCCTGCAATAGCGCAACGGCCAGTGCGTCGCCCATAACCAGTGCTACTGTGGTGCTCGATGTTGGTGCCAGCCCATGTGGGCATGCTTCCTGTGCAACGCTGACATCCAGGTTTACATTGGCTTCGGTGGCAAGAGTTGATTGCGCATTGCCCGCCATACTGATGAGCGGCACACCAAAACGTTTAATGATCGGGATGATGGTTAATATTTCTGCGGTATTGCCCGAATTGGACAGGGCAATAACCACGTCTTTGGGGGTGATCATACCGAGGTCGCCGTGGCTGGCTTCGCCGGGGTGAACGAAAAACGCCGGGCTGCCGGTGCTGGCCAGTGTAGCCGCTATTTTGCCGCCGATATGGCCGGATTTGCCCATGCCTGTGACCACGATGCGACCTTCACAGGCGAGCATGAGTTCGCAGGCTTTGCTGAAATCATCATTAATGCGGGATTTCAGGGCTTCCACGGCGGCCAGCTCGGTGTCGATGACAGCGAGTCCTAATTGTGTGAAGTTGGCATTTTCCTGGTCAGTGGTCGGCATGTTTGTGTGTTAACTGGTTGTTTGTGTTGATTATTGGTGTTTGTGTGGAGCGATTGTTAGCTAGTCACGGTAACATATAGTAAACCCTGATAAGCGCAAAATGCGGATAGCAGTATGCCGCCTTCAATCCGGTTGATACGCCCGGGGCCCCTGAATCCATAAGCCATGATAAACAGTGTAATGGTCAGGGTAAAGACTATTGGAATATCGCGCTCCATAATGCCCTCGACCAGCGGTGCGGGTGCCAGTAGGCCGGGTATCGCTAACACGCCCAGAGTGTTGAACAAATTTGAGCCGACAATATTGCCGATGGCGATGTCGTGTTCTTTTTTTAGCGCCGCCGCAATGGTGGCGGCCAGCTCGGGCAGGCTGGTGCCGATGGCAATAATGGTCAGGCCAATAATCAGTTCACTGACACCCATGGCAGTGGCGATATTTACCGCGCCCCAAACCAGCAGCTTGGAGCTGGCAATAAGCAGGATTAAACCCGCAATCAGCCAGAAAATAGCTTTGGGCATGGGAATGCCGCTGGGTATTTCGTCGTCGAATTCGTCTTCCATGGCATCGTGATTGCGATCATTGAGTGCCTGACGGGTAATCCACCACATGACTAAAGTCAGTGAGCCAAACAGCAGTAGGCCATCGGTGAATGACAATACGTCATCAATTAATAAAATCAGCGCTAGTAACATGGCGACGATGAGCAGCGGTAATTCTTTTTTCAGAATGCGTGAATGCACATCCAGCGGGATGATTAAAGCCGCTGCACCCAGAACCAGGGCTATGTTGGTGATGTTCGAGCCAATGGCATTACCGATAGCCATGGCCGGGCTGCCATCCAGTGAAGCAAAGCTGGCAACCACCATTTCGGGCGCCGAGGTGCCAAAGCCGACGATGGTTAAACCAATCACTAGCGGTGAGATGCTCATATTTCTGGCGGCAGCGGCAGCACCGAAAATAAAACGGTCGGCACTCCATATCAATAGTGCAAAACCGGCAACAATGGCAAGGCTGTTAATAATGAGGCTTTCAGCTGGCATAAAGGGTTTCTATTTTTGTGGGCGGTGAAGATTACGCTAATGTGTAAATCAAAGACAAATTATTTAGTCGCGCCATTATAAGCGAACTAACCGCAGTTGTTTAATGTCCGAGCATAAACAGGTGCATGAACAGGCTCAAACGCATACAATACGCGCCTAAATTCATTATAAAGTGGTAATGCGGTAAAGTGATAAAGCGGCGCGGTAAAAGGATATCAGTTTGAGTGAAACCCTGATAAAGATTCGTGGACTGAAATTCAGTCGAGGCGACCGCGTTATATTTGATAATGTGGATATGGATATTCCGCGCACGGGTATCACTGCCATCATGGGGCCAAGCGGCACCGGTAAGACTACTTTGCTCAAATTGATCGGCGGCCAGCTCACGCCCGATGCCGGCACCATCGAAGTCGATGGTCAGAACGTCCATCAGCTAAAAACCAGAGCTTTATACGCCTTGCGTAAGCGCATGGGCATGCTGTTCCAGAGTGGTGCCCTGCTCACTGATCTTTCTGTGTTTGAGAACGTGGCTTACCCGATACGTGAGCACACCAAACTCAATGAGTCGATGGTGCGCCAGTTGGTATTACTCAAGCTGAATGCCGTGGGTTTACGTGGTGCGATGGATCTATCACCGGCAGAATTGTCGGGTGGTATGGCGCGGCGGGTAGCGATGGCCAGAGCGATTGCACTCGATCCGATGATGATCATGTACGATGAGCCCTTTACCGGACAGGACCCTATCTCCATGGGTGTGTTGGTGAAATTAATTAAAAGCCTGAATGATGCGCTGAACGTTTGCAGTATCGTGGTCTCTCACGATGTTTATGAAACCATGTCGATAGCGAATTATGTGTACATAATTTCAGCAGGTACTGTGGTTGAACATGGAGCGCCTGATGAAATACGTAATAGTCATTCAGAGTGGACCAAGCAGTTTATGGAAGGTCTGGCCGATGGGCCGGTGCCGTTCCATTTTGATGCGCCACCTTTGTTAGATGATTTATTTGCTGGATCGGGGAAAAGACGTGCTTAACGCTCAACTGGATCGCATACAAGGACTGGGGCGCAGCACTTTAGCCGCTTTGTCTCGTTTGGGGCGTGCCAATGTCTTTTTGATAGATGTGCTCGTAGGTCTGACCGGCATGTTGATCAGGCCGGGTTTGTTGATCAAACAGTTATTTTCTGTCGGCGTGCAAACACTGGTTATTATTGTCGTCGCTGGTTTATTTGTCGGCATGGTGATGGCGTTACAGGCCTATTACGCATTAGTTGATTTTGGTGCTGAAGATTCAGTGAGCGTGATGGTGGTGTTGTCATTGCTACGCGAGCTGGGGCCGGTGATAACTGCTTTATTGTTTGCTGGTCGTGCCGGTTCAGCGTTGACTGCCGAGATTGGTTTGATGAAAGCTACCGAACAGCTTTCCGGTATGGAAATGATGGCGGTGAATCCGATAGAACGCGTAGTCGCACCACGTTTTCTGGCGGGCGTGATTTCCATGCCTCTACTGGCCGCTATCTTTAGTGCCGTCGGTGTTTTGGGTGGTTATCTGGTGGCGGTTGAATTGTTGGGATTAGATGCCGGTGCATTCTGGTCTCAGGCGCAGTCTAAGGTTGAGTTGTTTGAAGATCTGGGTAACGGCATGATCAAGAGCCTGGTATTTGGCTTTGTGGTTTCATGGATCGCGGTGTTTGAAGGTTATGATTGCATTCCGACTTCCGAAGGTCTGGGCCAGGCAACCACAAGAACGGTGGTTTATGGTTCTTTGGCTATTCTGGTGCTGGATTTTGTATTGACCGCACTGATGTTTAGTAAATAGAAGTATTTGGAGAATTTAAGAGGCTTTTTATGAATACACGTACACTGGAATTGCTGGTAGGTTTATTTGTAGCAGCGGGATTGGCTGCCTTGTTTATGCTGGCTATGTCAGTAAGTAATCTGGCGAGTTTTGGCGGTGATGATGGATATGTGATTAAAGCACGGTTTGATAACATCGGTGGTCTTAAGGTGCGTTCACCGGTGGCCGCCAGTGGTGTGCGTATCGGTCGTGTTTCCGATATTAGCTATGACTTAGAAGGTTTTGAGGCTTTGGTCACAATGTCGATTGATCCTCAATATAATGTTTTTCCCATCGATAGCTCGGCCAGTATCCTGACTTCGGGTTTGTTGGGTGAGCAATATATTGGTCTGGAGCCAGGTGCAGAAGAAGAATTTTTGGTTGCCGGTTCAGAAATTGATATTACTCAATCAGCATTGGTGCTGGAAGAAATTATCGGTCAGTTCATTTACAGCAAGGCCGATGAAGAATAATTCCTCTGGATGTGAAGGAGAAAACGAATGATTAAATTACAGTTAAAACAAATACTCAATGCGTTGATCGTTTCATTGTTCATGATCGGTGCTACTGTGACGGCTGCTGAAGTTGAGGCACCGATGGATATGCTCAAGCGCACCTCAGATGATGTCATCAAGGTATTGAAAGAAAAGCGTGAAGCGATTGATGCTGATCCTGGTATCGTTTATCAGATTGTTGATGATTACATTATTCCTCATCTGGATGATGTCACCCTGGCTAAACTGGCTTTGGGTAAAAACTGGAGGAAGGCCAGTAATGAGCAGAAGATCGAGTTTGTCGATCAGTTCCGTACTTTGCTGGTTCGCACCTACAGTAAATCACTGCAGGAGTTTAGTGACCAGAAAATTAATTTCTTTGCGCCAAAAATGAAAGCTGATGCGACCAAAGTGACGGTTAAGTCAGAAGTATTACAGTCAGGTGGTCCGAGTATTCCAGTGGATTACCGTTTGCGACTCAAAGAGGATGAATGGAAAGTCTATGATATTAAAATTGATGGCGTCAGTCTGGTGACCAATTATCGTGGTACTTTTGCGCAGGAAATGCGCAAAGGCGGAATGAAAGCCGTGCTGAAAATGCTGCAGGAGAAAAATGCCAAGGTGGCAGAGAAACCCGTTGCGCCAGAAACCACGAATAATGATGAGGCTAAACAGAATTCCTGATATGTCAGTACAATCATCATTGCAGGCTGAACTTTCCATGGTTGATAACTGTATCAACGTGAGCGGTGTGTTGAGTTTTGAAACTGTGCCGGCGTTGATGAAGCAGGCTGAGCTGTTGTTAAATGGTCAGGATGAGATCAATGTTAATCTCGCAGAGGTGACAGACAGTAATAGTGCAGGCCTGGCTTTGTTGCTTGAAATAGTTCGTACTGCAAAATTACAAAACAAAACGATTAATTTTAAAAATCTACCGGAGCAAATTTGTATTGTTGCTAATGCTTACGGTATTGATTGTGAGCTGGATTCTTTCTTGAATGCCAGGTCTAATTCTTAGGATTTTATTTGTATGAATAAATTATTAATACAGGGCGGTACAACGCTCAATGGTCAGGTCAGAATTTCCGGCGCTAAAAATGCGGTGTTGCCGATACTGGCCGGTACCTTGTTATGTGAAGGCACTGCCATTATTGAAAATGTGCCGCATCTGCACGATGTGACCACTACTGTCGAGTTGCTGGGTGCTATGGGTGTGCACGTTGTTATCGACGAAAAACTCAGTATCGAAGTTGATAGCTCGACCATCGAAAGCTGCGTTGCGCCTTACGAATTAGTTAAAACCATGCGTTCATCGATTCTGGTGCTGGGGCCGTTGTTGGCGCGTTTTGGTCATGCTGAAGTCTCCCTGCCGGGTGGTTGTGCTATTGGTTCACGCCCCGTTAATCTGCATATCAAGGGTTTGCAGGATATGGGCGCGGAGATCGAAGTTAAGAATGGTTTTATCCATGCAAAGTGTGATCGGCTGAAAGGTGCTCGTCTGGTGCTGGATATGGTTACCGTGACTGGTACCGAAAATCTGATGATGGCGGCGGCATTAGCTGACGGCACGACTATTATCGAAAATGCAGCGCGTGAGCCTGAAGTGGTTGATCTGGCTAATTTCCTGATTGCTATGGGTGCAAAAATCGAAGGCGCTGGCACCGATAAAATCACCATTGAAGGTGTCGAAAAATTGCAGGGTACACGTTATCGCGTATTACCTGATCGCATTGAGACCGGTACTTATTTAGTAGCGGCAGCCATCACTGGCGGCAAGATCATGGTCAAAGACACCGCGCCAGAATTAATCGATTCAGTGATAGATAAGTTGCGCGAAGCCGGCGCTGAAATCGAAGTCGGTGATGACTGGATTTCTCTGGATATGCATGGAAAACGTCCAAAAGCTGTGAATATTCGTACTGCGCCTTACCCTGCATTTCCCACTGATATGCAGGCACAGTTTGTCGCTTTGAATACGATTGCTGAAGGTACATCAACGGTTGTTGAGACGGTATTCGAAAATCGTTTTATGCACGTGCAAGAATTGCAGCGCATGGGTGCCGATATTGAAGTTGAAGGTAATACCGCTATTGTTCGTGGTGTTGAAAAATTAAGCGGTGCACCGATTATGGCGACTGACTTACGCGCTTCGGCAAGTTTGATCATGGCGGGTCTGGTGGCTGAAGGTGAAACTGATGTTCAGCGCATTTATCACATCGACCGTGGTTACGAAATTATTGAAGAAAAATTAGCCCTGTTGGGCGCAGATATTCAAAGAATACCCATCTGATACTTTTAAAGAACATTATGATTACTATAGCTCTATCCAAAGGTCGCATTTATAAAGAGACACTTCCCTTATTGGAAGCGGCCAATATTATTCCTGCGGAAGACCCAGAAAAAAGCCGCAAACTGATTCTTGATACCAATCAGGAAGATGTGAAGCTGGTGATTATTCGCGCTACCGATGTGCCGACTTATGTGCAGTTTGGTGCCGCCGATATTGGCGTTGCTGGTAAAGATGTTCTGATGGAACACGGGGCTGAAGGTTTATACGAACCGGTTGATTTAAAAATCGCTAAATGCAAATTGATGACTGCTGGCCTGGTAGATGCGAATCCATGCGCTCAAAATAAAAATGGCCGTTTGCGCGTAGCGACTAAATTCGTCAATGTAGCGAAACGTTTTTTTGAATCGCGCGGTGAGCAGGTCGAAGTCATCAAGCTGTATGGTTCGATGGAGCTGGGGCCGATTGTTGGCCTGGCTGATTTGATCGTTGATGTGGTTGATACCGGTAACACATTAAAGGCGAACGGCCTGAAACCAATGGATCACATTGCCGATGTCAGCTCACGACTCGTTGTGAATAAAGCCGCGATGAAAATGAAGCATGCAAGAATCAGCGATATCATTGAAAAAATTAAAACCGCGGTAGAGAAAAATGACTGAAATTCGTCAACTTAAAACCAGCGATAAAAATTTCTGGCAGCAACTCGATGAAGTGCTGGCCTGGGAGCAGGCCACTGATGGTGGTGTCTTTACTGTTGTAAATGATATTCTCGCCGACGTTAAAAAACGTGGTGATGCCGCCTTGCTCGAATACACGCAAAAGTTTGATCGTGTTGATGCAAGCTCAGCCGACCAGCTTGAGTTAAGCAAAGAAAATTTGCAAAAGGCGCTGGCTGCGATTGAGCCAAAACAACGTGAAGCGCTGGAATTAGCCGCTGAGCGCGTACGTGCTTATGCCGAGCACCAGAAAATGGAATCCTGGTCGTACACCGAAGCTGACGGCACGGTGCTGGGTCAGAAAATTACACCCATGGACAGGGCAGGGCTGTACGTACCCGGTGGTAAAGCGGCTTATCCTTCATCGGTGTTGATGAATGCGATCCCCGCAAAAGTAGCCGAAGTGCCCGAGTTGATTATGGTTGTACCGACACCGGGTGGTGAAACTAATGATTTAGTTTTGGCTGCGGCGGCAATTTCAGGTGTGGATAGAGTCTTCACCGTTGGTGGTGCCCAGGCCGTTGCCGCACTGGCTTACGGTACAGAAACGGTTCCCAAAGTTGATATTATTACCGGTCCCGGTAACAGCTATGTCGCTACAGCAAAACGCATGGTTTATGGTGTTGTTGGTATCGACATGATCGCTGGGCCTTCTGAAATTCTGGTGGTGTGTGACGGTAAAACCGATCCCGACTGGATTGCCATGGATCTGTTCTCGCAAGCCGAGCACGACGAAGAGGCGCAATCAATTTTAGTGAGTCCAGATGCGGAATTTCTGGAGGCTGTAAAAGCCAGTATCGAAAAATTGCTGCTTGATATGCCGCGTAAGGAAATTATTGAAACGTCATTAAAAAATCGCGCCGCTTTCATATTGGCTGACAATATGGAACAGGCGATTGAAGTCGCTAACCACATAGCGCCTGAACATCTTGAATTATCGATGGATGATGCTGAGCAGTGGGCGCAAAAGATCCGTCATGCTGGTGCCATTTTTATGGGGCGATACACTGCGGAAGCCTTAGGCGATTACTGTGCAGGGCCAAATCACGTTTTGCCTACTTCTGGCACGGCACGTTTTTCTTCACCACTGGGTGTTTATGATTTTCAAAAACGTTCCAGTTTGATTGGTTGTTCAGCACAGGGTGCTTCTAACCTTGGGCACTGTGCTTCAACTTTGGCGCATGGTGAAGGCCTGGTGGCGCACGCGCGTTCAGCTGAGTATCGGATCATTAAGGATTAGTCGCTCCAGGTCTTTTTGTATGTCACACCGGCACACTAAATCTCTTGTTATCAGGTAGAGGGAAATCTGAAACGTTGGTGAGTGTTGTCGACATTTCTATTCCCTTATTCATTATTAGATTCATCCATTGAATTTTAAATGTTGATAAATGGCCATTATTCGTATGGAATGTGGCTAGTCTGCTATTATTTACACAATAACCTCTTTTTCGGAACCAGTTATAAGGCCTGCTTTATGTGTACTTTTGTTTTCATTTTTTGGCTGTATCTGAAGAGGTTAAGATAGCACCTGAAATTTCAGGAGGTGCTGAAATCGTTAGTACAGAAGCAGTGAAAAAATGTTCGATGAGGAAGTTGTAATTTATCATAATGACACTATATTTATATATAGTATGACTGCAGCAAAGTTAATTGTTGGCAGGGGTTTGAAAAAGTTTGCTACTTCAAGGGGAAGGGATTCTAGAGTAGAAAGACGCTGACTTACCAATTGAAGAATAACCTTAGGGGTAGCGTTTAATGACGTTAGGCACACGTATCAGTCTCGTTGCAGCAGTCACCATTTTGAGTGTGGTTGCGGTCATTATCATTGATGCCAGAATGTCGATTGCTGAAGTGGAAGAAAGATTCCGTGATGAAGCGATTACCGGCAAAACAGTTTTATGGTCAAAGATTATCAGTAGTGAAACCGATCACATGCTGGCCAATATTCAAAGTCTGAGTAGTAATCGTGAAATGCTATCGGCGCTCAAGAAAAATAATAAATCCGATTTATATGAAAATGCCATCACAAGCTATGAGTTGTTGAGTTCGAACCAGGTTCTTACACGTTTACAACTCGCTGATATGAATGGCGATATTCTGTTTTCTGCGCCCAATGAGTTTTCCGGTGTGACACAAAAAAACACGGTGAAAGAAGTGCTGAATACCGGCAAGGCTAGCTATGGTGTTGAGCTGGATGATGATAATGTTCCAGTAGTTTCTGCTGCTTTCCCTCTGTATTTAGGTGGCAGACAAATTGGAGTAAGCATCTATATGAGAAACCTTCAAGCGGCCATTGAAGATTTCAAGAAAAATGATCAGTCAGAAAACTTCATCGTGAATGCGGAAGGAAACGAAGTATATGCAACACAAGCTGATATGTTCGCTGGTTTGCAATTAGAACTACCGAAACTTGGAGAATATTCTGTTTCAATGTCTGAATTTGATGAGCGACTGTATACCGTGGTCACTCAATCGATTATTGATTCAAAAGGTGCTGCGCTTGCTTATCTTGTGAGTGCAAGAGATCGCACAGAAAGTTATACCTACGAGCGACGGCTTGTAGCGGCAACTTATACCTTCAATGGCCTCCTGCTTATCCTGGCAGTTCTTGGGCTGTTCTGGTATCTGAAAGAACTAACCAGACCTTTGGAGAAAATTTCGACGGCGATGGAAGAAATTGCTGACGGTGACGGTGACTTAACACAGCGCATGGAGGTGACTGGGACAGAGGAATTGCTAAAGCTTGCGACGGCATTCAACAAATTTGTGGATAAAATTGAGCGTGTAGTGAGTGATGCCAGAACTAATCTGGATTCAATCAATAATCTTGCCAGGCAAACGGCTGATGGTAATGCCGATTTAGCAAGACGTACTGAAATAGAAGTATCGAATCTGATTAAAGCATCGGCTTCAATGAAGGGAATAACGAATTCTGTTAAACAAAATGCAGATCTTTCTGAAAATGCCGCTGAAATTTCCGAGAAGGCAAAATCCAGTGTGCAGGACGCAGCATTAGCATTGACTATGGTTATTGGCTCAGTGGAGATGATTGATAGTGGTAGTGAAAAAATGGATGGCATTATCCAGATCATTAATGAAATTGCTTTCCAGACTAATTTGCTGGCACTTAATGCTTCTATTGAGGCGGCGCATGCGGGTGAGAGGGGTAAGGGGTTTGCAGTGGTGGCGAGTGAGGTGCGTAGTCTAGCGCAACGTTCAGCTATCGCTGCAAAGGAGATTGGTGTGTTGATCAGAGGTAATATTGAGAATGCCAGGGAAGGCTCTTCTCTGGTTGAAGGAGCGGCAGAAACTTTGGGTGAAATGGCGGGTGAAATCCAGAAGGTTGCCTCCTCAATTTCTGAGATTTCACAAACATCTCGTGATCAGGCGAATGATATTGATCAGGTTAACCGCGCTGTTCTTGAGATAGAAGAAATGATGCAACAAAATACTTCCATGGTAGAAAAAGTAGCGACCGCGAGTGATATGGTTGATCAAAAATCAACAGAATTAAATAATATGATGCAGTATTTTAAGATCGATCAAACCAGCAAGAGTTCGGATCTAGTTGTCAGGGATTAGGTTTTTAATTTTTTACTGTCATGACGATAAATTTATCGGGACTAAATCCTTCCTAACAATTTGACTGAAGCATTGCAGGGATGGATGGAGTAAGAGCATGCTGTTGCATGGAAAAGCGTACGCTGCAATGTGCTGGGTTTATTGCAACGTACGCATTTTTCTTAAACCCTATTAGGGTTGTGCTGGAGTTTCTCCTGCCGGTGTCTCTGTTGCTGGTTCTGCTTCCGGCGTCACTTCTGCAGCCTCTGGCTCTGGCTCTGCTTCAGTTTCAGATTTAGTACAATCCCACCCCCAGGAGCCCAATTTGGCAACAAAGCCTTCTGCTTTTTCTTCGCAGTAAGCCACCTGGTTTTCCGCAGACCAAAGCGTCTGCATTTCTACACCTTCAGTTTCTTTGGTGTAGTTCACGTTACAGGCAGTTTCGCCAGAATCAGAATATTCAATCTCAACTGTTCTTATTAAATCATCATGAGTACAGCTCCATGTGTTAGCGAGTGCACCTGTGGGCGCTACTACTACTGCTGCAATAGCAATAAGTCGGATAATATAATTCATGTGATATATAACCTCTCTCTGATATTTGATTGTTGTCCTTACAAATACTGGAGTATGACTAAACCAGTGTTTTGGAGAGTAGCAGAAATGTAGAAAGGTGAATAGGGTATGAAGATAGCTGTGATCTGATTCCTATTATTTTAATTTCTTCTTTTTCGCCGCTTCGGTATTCTTGGCTTTGTCACTAAAAACAAACTTCCCCGCAAGCACGCAGCCTTTCATGCCTGGGTCGCAGGTTTTGTTTTCTACGCGTTGACATTTGCCTTTTGATTCGTGAGGACAACCCCAGCCACCGCTCATGTTCTGTACCTATTGCTTATCGAGTTTGTGACTTTATCAGTCTTAAGTTAAATGCAATTTGATCTAGAATAAAAAAGACCCGCTGGCGCGGGTCAAAAACTCTAAGGAGAGTCAGGAGTAATTTAGTGTTTAACGCTAATGCGTCTAGCCTGTGCCACTTCCTGTTTAGGAATGGTGATTTTCAACACGCCATGTTCTGAGTGGGCTTCGATTTTGTCGGCATTGGCGGTTTCCGGTAAGGTGAAGCGTCGATAGAAAACACCATACTGACGTTCGACACGGCGGAAATTTTCTTTCTCGGTTTTCTCTTCAGTGTTGCGTTCACCTTTTACAGTTAACACGCCATTGTCCATTGAAACATCAATGTCTTCCGGTTTTACACCAGGAATATCGGCGAGTAATTTAAAGCTGCTTTCATCTTCGGTAATATCAACCGAAGGAGTCCAGTTAGCGGTTGCTACATTGGCATCATCTTCGCTGCCATAGCAGGCGGTTGGATTATTTAGCTCGCGATTGAGCTGGTCAAAAATGCTCCATGGGTTGCGTCTTACTAAGCTCATATCGTTTACCTCATACAGGTTAATCGTTGTTCGTGACTACTATTTAGGGATGTATTTTTTGATTACAAGGGCCAGGCACAAATATTTTCTGTGAAATATCCAGGCTAAAATAATTTTTTTTGTAGGACTGGGTTTGGTACCATCTGTTTTTTAATTTGATGAATAAAGAGCGATAGCTGTGACAGATAAACTTTTGAACTGGATTCGACCTGAGATTCGTGCGCTGAATGCCTATCATGTGGCTGATGCCCGTGGCCTGACCAAGCTGGATGCGATGGAGAATCCTTACACGCTGGATGAGTTGACGGGGCATTGGCCGGAGGTGCTGGCGGCAGCGGAGATTAATCGGTATCCCGATCCTTCGGCGGCAGTGTTGCGTGAAAAGTTGTCGCAGACGATGGATGTGCCCGAGGGTGCAGCGACGGTATTGGGTAATGGTTCGGATGAGTTGATTCAGATGCTGGCGATGGTGGTCAGTGGTAAGGATCGATGCATCATGTCGTTCGACCCCGGTTTTGTGATGTACAGGATGATCGCTGAATTCGTTGGTATGGACTATGTTGGTGTGCCGCTGGATGAAAGTTTTAACCTGGATATGGTGGCGACGCGTGCGGCGATTGAAAAACACCAGCCTGCGATTATTTTTATTGCTTACCCGAATAATCCAACGGCTAATTTATTTAACGAAGCGAACATTGAAGAGATTCTGAAAATCGCGCCAGGTCTGGTGGTGGTTGATGAGGCTTATCACCCATTTGCGCAAAGTAGTTTTATGTCACGTCTGCCCGAGTACGAACAATTGCTGGTCATGCGTACGGTGTCAAAAATGGGATTGGCGGGTTTGCGTCTGGGCATGCTTGCAGGTGCGCCTGAACTGATTCAGGAAGTTGATAAAGTGCGGCTGCCTTACAATATTAATGTGCTGACTCAGCAGGCTGCATGTTCTGCGCTGGAGTACGTGTCTGTATTAGATGAGCAGGCGGCCTTGATTAGGGCTGAGCGTGAGACTATGTTGAAGGCCTTATCTGATATGTCTGCGGTTGAGGCTTTTCCGAGCAGGGCTAACTTTATTTTATTCAGATTGTTGCAGCATGATGCGGCCAGTGTATTCGCATCGATTCGTGATCAGGGTGTTTTGATCAAGAATATGAACGCCCAGACGGGCGCGTTGAAAAACTGCCTGCGAGTCACTGTTGGCAAGCCGGAAGAAAATGCGGCGTTCCTGTTGGCACTGGAAAAAGCACTGGCGGCCTAGAGCATCTCTGATTTATTCCTGAGTCATTGTTGGTCGCTGCCCGAGCACTGCTTGGATCTTGAAGCTTTGCCGCTGACGTAAGCCGGTCACTTCTATGGTATCTCCTGGTAGGCCGTTGGCGACGATGTTAAGGATGTCCTGGGCTGATTCGATAATCTGCCCATTCATGTGGGTGATAATGTCGCCCGGTTTTAAGCCGGCTTTATCACCAGGGCCTAGTGCATCGACTTCGGTGACCAGAATACCGGTGATTTTCTTGAGCCCCAGTTTGTTAATAATCGGCGGTGTTAATGCCTGACCGCCCACGCCCAGCCAGCCTCGAACCACATAACCATATTTGACGATTTGACTTAGAACGCCGATGGCTAAGTCGATAGGGATGGCAAAGCCGATGCCATTGAAGCTGCCTGTTTCGGTGAATATAAGTGAGTTTATGCCGACAAGCTCGCCTTTATCATTAATCAGTGCACCACCTGAGTTGCCGGGGTTGATGGCGGCATCGGTTTGCAGAAAATTTTCATAGGTGTTGGCGCTGACCTCGGTGCGGCCGGTGGCGCTGATGATGCCCTGGGTCACGGTCTGGCCAATTCTAAAGGGGTAGCCAATGGCCAGGGCAATGTCGCCAATGTTGAGCTGGCTGATGTCGGCAATGTGAGCCTGGGGTAAATTGTTGAGATCAATTTTTAAAATTGCCAGGTCGGTTTCAGGGTCATCACCGATTAGGTGGGCGATGGTTTTTCGGCCATCGTTCAATGAAACCTGAATGCTTTCTGCTTCCTTGATAACGTGATAATTGGTGGCGATATAGCCGCGTGCATCAAGGATAACCCCAGAGCCTGAGCTGATGCTGGTTTTAAATTGAGGAGTATGGGGTGATTTTGGGCCAAGAAATTTTTCCAGTATTTTTTCATTAGCGTTTAGTTCTGTGCTTTTTTTCAATCGCGCGACCTGAATACTGACCACCGAGGGGGCGGCGCGCACCACTGCCTGTGAAAATCCGGTCTTTAATGCCTGCTTTTGGGTCTGAGGGTTTTTATCTGGAAAGGAGAGTTGAATGTAGCCCTGTAGTAATAAGAATATCAGGCTTAGAAAAAGCCCCAGCAGTCCCCAGTTGAGAAAGTAGCTAATAATTGTCTTTTTATTGTTCATTGAGGTTGATCTATCTCATTGTTTCTATTGGTTCTATCATAAAAAACTTGGCTGTATGGGCTACATAAGCTAAGCTACCGCGGCTTTGTGAAGGGTCTAGTTCCATTTTTGACGCTTTGCACGTTCTGATTGTATGTCACTTTTGGGCTGATTCAACGCTTGATGGTCACAAAAGTACAACAATAGCCTAATTTAATAATGCGGAGATTTATAAATGTCTACCGATACTGTGAATAAAGGTAAACGCAGATTTCTGGTCACATCCACCTCGGTTGTAGGTGCGATTGGTGCTGGTTTTGTTGCTGTTCCTTTTGTATCTTCATGGATGCCCAGTGAGCGCGCCAAAAATGCGGGTGCTCCTATAGAAGCTGATATCAGTCGCCTTGAAGAAGGTCGTATGATGACAGTGGAATGGCAGAGTAAACCAGTCTGGATTGTTCGTCGTTCAGAAAAAACACTATCTGATCTTGAATCAAATAATGCTACTCTGCAGGATCCGGCTTCTGAGAAGCTTGAGCAGCAGCCTGATTATGCCAAAAACCAGCATCGTTCTATTAAAGAAGATGTGCTGGTTCTGGTGGGTATTTGTACTCATCTGGGTTGTTCGCCAACTTTCCGTCCGGACATCGCGCCGGCTGATCTGGGTGAAAACTGGTTGGGTGGTTTCTTCTGCCCTTGTCACAGTTCAAGGTTTGATATGGCGGGTCGTGTATTCCAGGGTGTTCCTGCACCGACTAATCTAGTCGTACCGCCACATTACTATGTGAGCGATAACGTCATTCTCGTAGGTCAAGATGGGGAGAGCGCATAATGGGTAAGTTACTAGGTTGGGTTGATGATCGTTTTCCATTGATGAAAATGTGGAATGAGCATCTAGCCGAATATTACACACCGAAGAATTTTAATTTCTGGTACTTTTTTGGTTCATTAGCGCTGTTGGTG
>JAGLQT010000004.1 GCA_023136715.1 Gammaproteobacteria bacterium
CCAATGGTCACCTGCTGCGGAGAGATCGCCACATCGATTGACTCCTGACTCTCCATTAAATCAACATAGGCAGGACGATTGATCAAAGACATGACCTTTCTTGCACCCAGTTTTTTCGCCAGCATGGAAGAAAGAATATTGGCTTCATCATCATTAGTAAGTGCGCAGAAAACATCCATTTGATCAATATTTTCTTCCAGCAACAAATCTCTATCTGCTGAATCACCCAGCAGAACAATGGACGAGTCCAGCTCGCGACTTAAAAAATCAGCTCGGCTTTTACTATGCTCCAGCAATTTAACCTGATACTTACCTTCCAGTGATTGCGCCAGACGCATACCAATGTTACCGCCACCCGCCAGCATAATTCGCTTAAAAGGTTTTTCCTGTTTGCGCAGCTCAGACATAACGGCACGAATATCTTTTCGTGCTGCGATGAAGAAAACCTCATCATCAGCCTCAATTACACGATCGCCCCTTGGAACTACGCCTTTACCACGACGATAAATTGCCGCCACGCGCGCATCAATGCCTGGCATATGTTCGCGTAAGGTACTAATTTCATGACCTACTAACGGCCCACCATAAAAAGCTTTAACACCCACCATCTGCACTTTGCCATCAGCAAAATCTAGAACCTGTAAAGCACCAGGGTATTCAATTAAACGATGCACATAACTGGAAATAATCTGCTCAGGACTAATCAGCACATCCACAGGTACCGCATCATTATTAAATAATTCGCGATGCTTTAAATATGAGGCTGATCGAACGCGTGCAATTTTGGTAGGGGTGTGGAACAAGGTGTGAGCAACCTGGCAGGCAACCATATTGGTTTCATCGCTATTGGTGACAGCGATCAACATATCAGCATCTTCGACGCCTGCCTGCTCGAGCACTCGTGGACTCGATGCATGACCAGTAACCGTCTGTATATCAAGGCGATCACGCAGGTCATCCAGTAATTCGGTCTTTGAATCAACCAGCGTAATATTATTGGCTTCGGAGGCCAGATTAGCTGCGACAGATGAACCAACCTGTCCGGCTCCCAGTATCAGAATATTCATAGCTTTTTACACGCAAAAGATCGAATTAATTACCCGACTTATGTTCAAGTCTGATATGGCGCGAAGTTTACGCCCTTCTATCAAGAAATACAGCCTATTCAACAGGCTTACTCAAGCAACAAAAATAAAAACCATCATTATCATTTTCACCAGGCAGTAACTGACGACCGTGTTGGCATGCAACACCCCACTCGTCCGAACCTTCTTCAATAAGATTTAACTCAACGGCGTCATTATGCGTCGAAAGTAAGCCAGCAATCTGTGCTTCGTTTTCCTGACGCAATACCGAACAGGTGACGTATAAAAGTTTGCCTCCGGGATCCAGCATCTGCCATGCCTGCTGAAGAATTTTCTGCTGAACGTTAACCAGCGATTTAATATCTTCTTCCCAACGAAGCGACTTTATATCTGGATGTCGGCGAATCACGCCGGTAGATGAACAGGGTGCATCCACCAGAATACGGTCGAACTGCCTGCCATCCCACCATGCATCGTCACTGGCATCGGCGACGATCAATTCAGCTTTAAGATTCAAACGATGCAGATTTTCCCGCACCCGTGACATGCGATTCTCTTCAAGTTCGACCGCGGTCATGCTTTCAATTTCTGGCTCAAGCTCCAGCACGTGGCATGTTTTGCCACCCGGTGCCGCGCACAAATCCAGCACCCGATGACCTTTATGAACATCCAGCAAACAAGCGGCTAGCTGTGCACCGGCATCCTGAACAGAAACCTGCCCCTTTTCAAAGCCCGGCAGTGAAGTTACATCCACACCCTGGTCCAGCTTTAAAGCCTGCAACGCAAAAGGATGCAATGATGAAGACAAACCCTGTTCTTGCAGCAGCTCTTTATATGTTTCCGTATCATTCTGAGCTGCATTGACTCGCAACCACAAAGGCGGGCGCTGGTTGTTGGCCTGTAAAATAGCTTGCCACTGCTCCGGCCAGTCCTGCTTTAATAAAGCAATCAGCCAGTAAGGATGCGAGTAAAACGCCTCCTGGTTGGATTCCATTTTTTTCAGGCAGGCTTCCTGATCACGAATAAAATTACGAAGTACGCCGTTGATCATGGCTTTGGCCCACTGCTTGCCCATCACTTTGCTGGCGCTAACCGCTTCATTAACCACGGCATAATCAGGCGTGCTCAACTCGGTTAACTCATATAAAGCCATTAGCAGTAATAGCTTCACTTCCTGCTCTTTATTACGCAGCGGTTTTTTTAAAAATTGATTGAGTAAATAATCGAGCTTCCAGTACCAGCGCAATACGCCGTTGACCAGCTCCATGGCTAAAGCACGATCACGACCCTCGAGACAGTCTGCGGCTGATTTTGCTACCACCAGTGAACGCCCCTGCATCAAGACCTGCTGCAATATTTTCAGCGCAACCTGTCTGGCTGAAACCGGTTTCTGCTTCTTTTTAGTTTGACTAGAGATAAGGCTACTCCGCACCGAGCATCTGACCGTCCAGATGATGCGCATTGGCAAAATCAGCCGCCGCCATGGCTTTTTTACCTGAAAGCTGTACCTGTAATAAACGCAACACACCGTCGCCAGTAGCCACATCAATTCCATTTTTACCGCAATTCAGCACTGTTCCGGCTACTGCATTTGAAGTTGTGCTCAGCACCTCGGATTGCCAGACACGCAGGACATCCTGCTTATTCTTTTTCTGCCAATGTGTGAAAGCGACAGGCCATGCATTGAAGGCGCGCACACTATAATGAATTTGCGTCGCCGATAACGACCAGTCTATTTCCGCTTCCTGCTTGCTCAGTTTGCTGGCGTAGTTCGCCAATGCATCATCCTGCTTTTGCGGCGTGATTTCCCCCGCTATAAAATCAGGCAGCATATTCAGCAGAGTTTCCGCACCCATTGCCATCAAACGATCATGCAGACTCGAACCGGTATCGTCAATTTTAATTTCACATTTCTGCATCGCCAGCATGTCACCAGTATCCAGACCCTTATCCATTTGCATGATGGTGATGCCGGTTTTGTCATCACCCGCCAGAATTGCGCGCTGAATCGGTGCCGCGCCACGCCAACGCGGCAATAACGAAGCATGGACATTGATACAGCCCAGACGAGGGATATCCAGAACAGCTTGCGGCAGCAATAATCCATAGGCCGTCACGACCATTAAATCTGGCTTTAATTCACGCAATGCCTTCTGATCGACTTCAGACTTGAGCGATTCAGGCTGAAACACCGGAATTCTATGCTCGACTGCCTTTTGCTTAACCGGTGAAGGCCTGGGTTCGCGGCCACGCCCGGCGGGGCGATCAGGCTGTGTGTAAACGGCAACCACGTCATAACCCGCCGCGATCAACGCTTCTAATGGCGCAACGGCAAAATCCGGGGTTCCGGCATAAATAATACGAATAGATTCAGGCACTTTAACTCTTCTTTGATCAGACTTCAGAAAATCAGATAAACAACAAAACTCAAACCGTCGCATTGAGGCGACGATTTTTCTCCAGTTTTTTTCTGTACCTTTGCTGTTTCAGTGGCGACAGATAATCGACAAACAACTTGCCCTGAAGATGATCCATTTCATGCTGTATACACATCGCCAACAGTCCCCCTGCCTTCAGTGTATATTCATCACCATTTTGATCCAGTGCCTTTACCGTCACAAACCCAGAACGCTGCACTTTGTCATAAATTTCCGGCACAGACAGGCAACCTTCCTCAGACTCTTCTTCGCCCTCTCGCTCTATAATTTCTGGATTAATCAAACACAACGGCTGATTCTTTTCCTCGCTGACATCAATAACAATCACCTGCTGATGGGCATTGACCTGTGTTGCCGCCAGTCCTATTCCAGGTGCTTCATACATGGTTTCAAACATGTCATCGACCAATTGACGAACTTGATCATCAATATTTTCGACAGGACGGGCCTGAGTGCGCAGACGATCATCGGGGTAGTGCAATATTTTGAGTTGTGCCATATTAATTTCTTCAGATAAGGGCTAGTT
>JAGLQT010000040.1 GCA_023136715.1 Gammaproteobacteria bacterium
AATCAGGCGATTGCTGAGTGTATTCGTTATGGTCTGGAGCAGGCCGGTTTGTCGGGTGATGTGGTGCAGGTGGTTGAAACCACCGACCGTGAAGCCGTGGGTGAAATGCTGCGCATGAAAGATCATGTCGATGTCATTATTCCACGCGGTGGCAAGAGCCTGATCGAGCGCATCACTAATGAGTCATCTGTGCCTGTGATCAAGCATCTCGATGGCATCTGCCACGTTTATATCGATGCCGATGCCGATATGGATAAAGCGATCAGTGTTGCGGTTAATTCAAAAACACAACGTTATGGCACCTGCAATACCATGGAGACCTTGCTGGTCTCGGAAAAAGTAGCGACCGAAGTTTTGCCAAAACTTTGTGATGAATACAAAGCCAAAGATGTCGAGCTACGCGGCTGCGAAAAAACCCGCGCCATTGTTGATGGTGTGAATGCCGCCACCGATGAAGACTGGGATACTGAATACCTGGCACCGATTCTTTCTATTCGAGTGGTCGATGGTATCGATACTGCAATTGAGCACATTAATACGCACAGCTCACAACATACCGAATCGATCATCACCGAAAACTACACACTGGCAAGACGCTTCCTGCGTGAAGTGGATTCCAGTTCGGTGATGGTGAATGCATCCACACGTTTTGCCGATGGTTTTGAATATGGTCTGGGTGCTGAGATTGGTATCAGCACCGACAAACTACATGCGCGTGGGCCTGTTGGTTTAGAAGGGCTGACCAGCCAGAAGTATGTAGTGCTGGGTGATGGGCACATTAGAACGTAAGGGATTTTGAAACCTCTCCTCGGCATTTTTGGCGGCACTTTCGACCCGGTTCACTTCGGGCATCTTCGACCTGCGCTGGATGTTATGCAGTCGCTGGGTCTGGAGCAGGTGCGTTTCTTGCCCAACAGTGTTCCGCCGCATCGTCAGCAGCCGTGGCTGGATGTTGCAACGCGACAATCGCTGCTCGAAATTGCCTTGCAGGACATGCCCGGTTTCGAGCTGGATTGCCGTGAGCTGGAACGCGAAGGTAAATCCTATATGGTCGATACGCTGGCCTCCTTACATGAAAATTTTCCCGACCATCACCTGTGCCTGATTCTGGGTATGGATGCTTTCTGTGAATTGCACCAGTGGTATCAGTGGCAGGGTATTCTGGAGCAGTGCCATCTGGTGGTGACGGGCAGGCCGGGTTTTGAGTGGCCATCGGCGCCGGAGCTTCAGGTACTTGAGGCTTGCCGCACCAGTGATCCAGACGAACTTAAACAGGCGGAGACGGGGCGGATTCTGTTACAATCCGTCACCCAGCTGGATATATCTGCCAGCGAAATTCGAAAACAACTTCAGGCAGGGCTAGATATTCGGTATTTATTACCCGAAGCCGTGCGTTTGAAACTATTAGAGATTACGAAATAATGACCATTGATGAAATCAGAGCACTAGTCAGAACTGCTCTGGAAGACCTGAAAGCTGAAGATATTGTTGAACTGGATGTGAAGGGTAAAACTAGCGTGGCGGATACTATTTTTGTCGCCACCGGTAATTCGGGTCGCCATGTTAAATCCATCGCCAATAATGTTGTCATGGAAGCCAAGCATGCAGGCAATCAGCCTCTGGGAATTGAAGGCGAGACTGATGCGGACTGGGTGCTGGTTGATCTTGGTGATGTGATTGTCCATGTCATGCAGGCACAGGCGCGTGAATTTTATGATCTCGAAGGTTTGTGGAAAGTGACCATCGAAGAAAGACAGAATATGCAAAACGAGTTAGAAGGCAATCTGGAATCAGACGACTAAAACATGCATATCCACCTCGTCGCAGCCGGTCAGAAAATGCCTGCCTGGGTGGATGAGGCCTGTGCTGATTTTCTAAAACGCATGCCACCCGAGCTCAGGCTCAACCAGATATTAATCCCCACCATTAAGCGCGGTAAAAATCCCGATATCCAACGCATCATTCGTGATGAGAGCAGGAACCTGCTCGCCGCAGTGCCATCCGGTTGTCAGATCGTGGCGCTGGATGTGTTGGGTAAAAGTGTCACTACAGAAAAGCTGTCCAGCATTCTGGATAACTGGATGCAGCAGGGACAGGATATTGCGCTAATCATTGGTGGCCCGGATGGTGTCTCGGATGAGCTGCTGCAAAAGGCCGTGCTCAAGATTTCGTTGTCTGACCTGACGTTTCCGCATCCGCTGGTGAGGGTGATTGTGGTTGAGCAACTGTACCGTGCCTGGAGTATATTGAATAATCATCCTTATCATCGGGGGTGATACTGGGGCTGCAGATTTTGCCTCTCATTGCCTTGAAAAGGTAAGATAAGGCCCTATTTTAAAGCGTGATTAAATTTTCTATTATTTTCAAAAAGTTATTTGGAGAAATATGTAATGACTGTTGATACTGCAACCGAGACTATGGAATTCCAGACCGAAGCGCGCCAAATTTTACATTTGATGACGCATTCGCTGTATTCGAACAAGGAGATTTTTCTGAGAGAGCTGATTTCAAATGCTTCTGATGCCTGCGACAAGTTGCGTTTTGAAGGCCTGGCTGATGACAGTTTATACGGTGATGATCCTGAGCTGAAAATTACCATTGATTTTGATGCAGGGGCTAATACGGTAACTTTACGTGATAACGGCATTGGTATGAACCGTCAGGAAATTATCGATAATATCGGCACTATTGCCAGTTCGGGCACAAAAAAATTCCTTGAAAAAATGACCGGTGATCAGGCTAAAGATTCACAGATGATCGGTCAGTTTGGTGTGGGTTTTTATTCCAGTTTTATCGTAGCTGACAAGGTTACTGTAACCAGTCGCCGCGCGGGTGTTGCCGCTGACGAAGCTGTAGTTTGGGAATCTGATGGACATGGTAGCTTTACTTTGGGTGCTGCTGAAAAAGCAGACCGTGGTACTGAAATCGTGCTGCACCTGAAAGAAGATGAAAAAGAGTTCGCTGATAATTACCGCCTGCGCAATATCATCAAGCAGTATTCAGATCATATTTCTTTGCCGATTAATATGCTCGAAGTGATTCATCCAACTGAGGATAAAGAAGGCGAAGAGAAAGAAGTTGTTGTTCCCGGCTATGAGCGAGTAAATAGTGCTTCTGCCTTGTGGGCGCGTGACAAGAAAGATATCAGCGAAGAAGAATACAAAGATTTTTATAAGCACGTAAGCCACGATTTTCAGGATCCACAAACCTGGGTTCATAACCGCGTTGAAGGTAACCAGAGTTACACCACTTTGCTGTACATTCCTGCCGCCGCACCTTTCGATTTATTCGAGCGTGATCACAAGCGTGGCATCAAGTTATACGTGAAACGTACTTTTATCATGGATGATGCCGAGCACCTGATGCCTAACTATTTACGTTTTGTTAAAGGCATTGTCGATTCTGATGATTTGCCGTTGAATGTATCTCGCGAAATTTTGCAGCAGAATAAAATTACTGATCGTATTCGCGGTGCATCGGTTAAGAAGGTGCTGGGTCTGCTTGAATCAATGGCAAAAAACAAAGCGGAAGATTACGCGTCATTCTGGAAAACTTTTGGCCAGGTAATGAAGGAAGGGCCTATCGAAGATTCTGCTAACAAAGAACGTATCGCCAAGTTGCTGCGCTTTAGCAGTACCGAAACGGATAGTGCAGATCAAACTGTTTCACTGGAAGATTATGTTGGCCGCATGAAAGAAAATCAGGAAAAGATTTATTTCATTACCGCTGAGTCTCATGTTGCAGCGAAAAATAGCCCGCATCTTGAAGTCTTCAGGAAGAAAGGTGTTGAAGTTTTGTTGCTGAGTGATCGCGTTGATGAGTGGCTGGTATCGCATCTTACTGAGCTCGATGGTAAACCATTGCAGTCTATTTTACGTGGTGACCTGGATTTAGGTGATGAAGCAGATAAGGAAGAGAAAGAAAAACTCACTGAAGAGTTCAAAGCTGTTACCGAGAAAGTGAAAAACTTGCTGGCTGACAAGGTAAGTGAAGTGCGCATGTCGCAACGACTAACTGACTCACCATCCTGCCTGGTTCTCAACGAGTCAGACATGAGTGATCAGATGCAGAAAATAATGGAAGCCGCAGGGCAATATGCACCCAAGGCGCAGCCAGTACTTGAGCTGAACGCTGATCATGCATTGGTGAAAAAATTGCACGATCTTGGTGATGATGCGCTCAATGACTGGGCTATGCTGTTGTTCGAGCAGGCCGCGTTGGCAGCGGGTAATCAGCTTGAGGATTCGGCTGAATTTGTTAAGCGAGTGAATCGTTTATTGACAGATAAAGCGTAAGCATTATCTGGTGTTGAATATCTGTTTTATTTTTTGCATTAGGTTATAGAGCTGTGTTGTTTAAAAATATGAAAGTATTATTGATTGCAATATTTATGCTAATGAGCCATGCCGGTAGCGTTATAGCAGCTACCGAAATTAAGGCAGATATTCGATACCTGTATGTTCAGCCGGGACAAACGCTGCACAATATTGTTAGCAAACTTTACCCTAATCGTAAAAAAGACTGGCCCCGGTTGCGGCGTGAGATTGTACACCTCAATCCAGCATCTTTTGTTGACGGTAAAGAGTTTCAAATGAAAGCCGGTGTTCGTTTAGAACTGCCCAGGCGAAGTGTTCCCAAGCGCAAAACAAAAAAAATCGCACCTCTGTATGTGGGCGATGTGGTGAGAACCCGAGGCCAGGCTTTAGCTGTGAACAAAGACCGTGTTTCACGTTCCTTGTCAGCGGGTGACCGAATTTATCTTGGTGATAAGTTGATTACCGGCGAGGACGGCTTTATGCGTCTTCATATGATTGATGATGCTTTCCTGGATTTACGCTGTTATAGCATTATGGTGATCGAAGAATATTCCTTGCAGGATAAAAA
>JAGLQT010000041.1 GCA_023136715.1 Gammaproteobacteria bacterium
CTGAAAGTGATCAAGGGTATCGTTGATGTCCATAACAATAAGAGTGATATAAAAACAGCCGTCGTTAAAGGCGATAGCCTGTATATAAAAACAGCTGAAGCTGCGCCAGTTAAAAATGTGGTGGAACCGGGTGTGCTTGCTCCTGTGGTTAAAGAAAAAAAATTACCTGAACCTGAGCCAGAACCAGTAGTTGAAGAATCCAGCGACTGGGGTTGGTGGTTATTAGTGCTGGTTCTGATAGCCGTTTAAAATTTGAAGCTGGGGCGAAGGATCAAGCGGAAGTCTTCCGACTGATTTTGTAGTGAGCCGCTATATTTATTTTTTCCCAGGATAAAACCAACGCCCAGTTCAAACGCGCTTTTTTCAGCCCCGAACGGTGCGGGCCACTTTTTGTTGATAAACAGGTTTTGTTGAACCAGTTCAAAATTATCATTATCTAGCTCAATTTTGTAATCTATGTCGGCATTCTGGAACCAGGATATTTCATCGGACGCTGCGTCAAAATGATTACGTCTTAAACCAAAATAAATGACGTCAGTAATATCGGGGTGATCGTGTATTTTGCTGCCAACCCGTAAACTCCAGCTCAGGGTTTTGTTTTTGAAGTCCTGGTCACCCTTGGTTTTCCATTCCAGCTCGTACCAGTTATCGTTAATGTAGGTATTGTTAACAATATGTTTATCGCCAAAACTGGCAAGATAGCCTGTATAACCACGATTTTTTGTTTTGATTTTTTCACCGGGTTTGACAAAACGCATGACACTGCCAAAAAATAATGAAACTGCATAGGGTTCTTCAAAACCCTCAGTGAAAGCCTGAACAATGTTGAGGTCTCCTCTTAACTGGGCGTTTTCATAAGTATTTGGGTGATGATCCCTGATATATTCACCTAGCATGGGTAGTGGGTTGGCACTAAGCTCCAGCAATACGAATCGAGGCATGGTGATGGCACTATCCAGTAATCGGTCGTAAGTTTTAGCTTCGTCATCTTCGACGATTTCTGGAATAGGTTCATCTGTTAAAGAGATATAATAGCCTGCATTGCTATAGTAAGGATCCCATTCAAATTCAATGGAGTTTTCGGCATGACCAGTTAGACTGGTGCAAAGTAAGGCTAGTAAAACGATTGGCCGAGGGTATGAAAAAAGAATGTTTTTGATATTGCGAAGCCACATGCTGCTTGAGTTTTTTTTATTATGAGTCAATCAATTCGTATAGACAAATGGCTATGGGCTGCACGTTTTTTTAAAACTCGCGCATTGGCGACCGAAGCTGTTAGTGGTGGCAAGGTACACCTCAACAGCAATCGCGTCAAACCGGGACGGGAAGTGAAGGTGGGTGATAGCTTAATCATTCAACGTGGTGGTTATAATTTTGAGATTACTGTGCTGGCTATCAATAAACAGCGGCGACCCGCAAAAGAAGCGCAGTTGCTGTATGAAGAAAGTGAGGAAAGTATAGCTAAGCGGGAAGAGCAGGCAGAGATTCAGCGGTTAGCCAATAGTGGCCAACCTTATTCAGACCATCGACCAAATAAGCGAGAACGCAGGCATATTGTGAAGTTTACGCGGAAACATGAATAAGTAGAGGTGTATTGTGTCCAGACCCGAAACTCCATTACTCACCGTTGATATCATCATCGAAATGCACGACCAGCCGAACAGGCCGATTGTGTTGATCGAGCGTAAGTATCAGCCACATGGTTGGGCCATCCCCGGTGGTTTTGTCGATGTCGGTGAAACCGTGAGTACAGCTGCAGTCAGGGAAGCGCTGGAGGAGACCTGTCTGGAGGTAACGCTGGATGTATTGTTAGGTTGTTATTCTGATCCGAGTCGGGATGATCGAGGGCATACTGTGAGCCTGGTTTATATCGCGCATGCAAGCGGTGAGCCATGGGCGGCGGATGATGCCGCGAATGTGTTGTTACTGAACCCCTGCAATGAGGTGGAGCTGGCAAAGGTGCCGTTGGCTTTTGATCATGAGCGAATCCTCGCTGACTATTGCTGTTATCGGCAGACCGGGCAGATTGCTCTGCCTGATTGAGATTCCTGATATAGTCTGGATTTCTTAACTTGCTGTTTTTTGGTATAATTTTCCTTTCAAGCGCACATCGGTGCGCTTTATTGTTGAAGAGAGTCTTTTTTTGAGTAATCGAACCCTGTCACTTGATGACCGTACCTATGAGTATTTGCTCTCAGTTTCGGTGAATGAAAGTGAGTTGCTGAGCGAATTGAGAGAAGAAACCGCAGGTGATAAATTCTCTGTGATGCAGATCTCGCCTGAGCAGGGACAGTTTATGTCTTTGCTGGTGAAACTGACCGGTGCAAAGCGGGCGCTGGAAATCGGCACGTTCACGGGTTATAGCTCAATCTGTATCGCCAATGCTTTGCCTGAAGATGGTGAGCTGGTTTGTTGTGATGACTCCGATGAATGGACGCAGATGGCAAGGAAGTACTGGCAAAAGGCAGGCTTGCAGGACAAGATCCAGTTTCATTTGCAGGCGGCTTCGGCTACCTTGCAGGCACTACTGGATGATTCCGCGGCAGGCAGTTTTGATTTTATTTTTATCGATGCCGATAAACAGAATTATCCGCTGTATTATGAGCAGTCGCTGAAGCTGCTGCGTAAGGGTGGTTTGCTGGCGGTGGATAATACGCTTTGGTCAGGCACTGTGGCTGACCCTGAAAATATGCAGCCAGGTACACGTGCTATTAGACGTTTTAATGAAATGGTAAAAAATGATAACCGGGTGAGTAAAAGCCTGGTGCCGATTGGTGACGGTCTTACGCTCATCGTTAAGGATTTTGAATAATGCTGAAGTGGTTGAAGAAACGCAGAGAGACAAAAAAAAGAAAAGCTGCTGCGAAAACATCTTATTCGAGTGAGGCAAGGATTATCTCACGTGCCGAGCACGGTATTTCACGTAAAAACATTGATGAAAGCGCACTCAAAGTTTTATATCGTTTAAATAAAGCCGGTTATGAAGCTTATCTGGTCGGCGGTGCGGTGCGCGACCTGTTATTGGGAAAACGTCCTAAAGATTTCGATGTCGCCACCGATGCAACGCCTGAACAGGTTAAAGAGCTATTTCGTAACTGTCGTTTAATCGGGCGTCGATTCAGGCTGGCGCATATTCATTTTGGTCGTCATATTATTGAGGTCGCTACTTTCCGTGGTCATCATGGTGAGTCGCAATCGGGTCATCAGGATGAGTCAGGTCGAATTCTGCGTGATAATGTTTATGGTGATCTTGAGCAGGATGTCTGGCGACGTGATTTTACGGTTAATGCACTGTATTACAATGTGGCTGATTTTTCCGTGGTTGATTTTGTCGGTGGTTTTGAAGATGTGATGCAGAAGCGTTTGCGTTTGATTGGCGACCCTGATGATCGTTACCGTGAAGACCCAGTGCGCATGATCAGGGCGATTCGTTTTTCCGCCAAACTGGGTTTCAGTATCGACGAAAGTTGTCAGTATTTTATTCGTGATCAGGGTGTCATACTCAGGGATGTACCTGCTGCACGTTTGTATGAGGAAGTTTTAAAACTGTTTCATTCCGGGCATGCGATTGAAAGTTTTCGCGGGCTGCGTGAATATTATTTGCTGGAACATCTTTTTCCAGAGGCATCGGATGCGCTCAATGGTAATGAAGTGGCGCTGAAGTTTTTGCAGCTGGCAATGCAAAGTACCGATGAACGCATCCATCAAAACAAACCAGTCACACCGGCTTTTTTATTCGCGGCTTTATTATGGGCGCCGTTGCAGCTTAGAACAGAAAAACGTTTGTCTAATGGTGAGCCGCATTCACTGGCGCTGCAAAAGTCAGCTTCTGCGATGGTTTCTGAACAGGTGCGTCATGTTTCTATTCCGAAACGTTTTACCACGGTGATGCGTGATATATGGGCATTGCAATCACGATTTTCTTATCGCCAAGGCAAGCGAGCTGCTTCGGTCTTTGAACATCCCAAGTTTAGGGCCGGCTATGACTTTTTATGTTTGCGAGCTAAGGCGGGTGAAATAAGTGATGAAGATTGTCGCTGGTGGACTGAGTTTCAGGAAAATTCACCGGAAGCACAGAAAAAGAAAACCGAGTCGCATCACCACCGACGTCGGCCTCCACGTCGTCGGCATCGAAGCAAAAAAATAAAAGATTAATGTATGTCTGAATCTGTCTATATCGGCCTGGGCAGTAATCTTGAGCAACCTATTGAGCAGATCAGGGCGGCGGTGATTGCGCTCAAGCAATTACCAGATAGCCAATATATTGATGATTCAGGTTTGTACCTGAGCAAGCCCTTGATGATGGATGGAGTACAGCCAGAAAATCAGGCTGATTATTACAATGCGGTAGCTTTGTTAGAGACCACGCTTGAGCCTCTGGTTTTACTGGATTATTTGCAGGCCATTGAAAATAATCAGGGACGTGTACGCGAGCATCGTTGGGCGGCCAGAACGCTTGATCTGGATATTTTGATGTTTGGACAAAAAGAGATGAACGAACCACGTTTGCAGTTACCGCACCCCGGTATCAGCAAGCGTGAGTTTGTGCTTTATCCCTTGCAGCGTCTGTGTGAGAAATTGCAGCAGCCTGATTTGAGAATCCCCGGTCATGCTATGCTTAGCGAAGTAATAAAAAGCTGTTCTGAAAATGAATTAAAGTATGTTGGAGACATTGAATGAATGAGGCAAATGCCAGTTTGAATTTGTCGCAGAAGTGGCCTGAATTTGTTGTTATTGAAGGCCCTATCGGTGTTGGAAAAACGACCCTGGCAAAAAAATTATCCCGTTCTTTTGACAGTAATTTATTGCTGGAAGGTTC
>JAGLQT010000042.1 GCA_023136715.1 Gammaproteobacteria bacterium
TTACATTTTCTGTTACAGCGTGCCCGCCAGCTCAAGGAAATGAAACAGGAAGATATGTTTAGCCCAGTGCGGGTTGCCGATTTTTTGATTGAAAAAGATCGCCTGTTTGCCGAGTTAACACTGGATGATGATGAGCTGGACCTGTACGAGCAAGTTTATTCGAGTTTAACGCTGGATGTACCCAAGCCTGATTTAGTGGTGTACTTGCAGGCTCCGGTAGAGGTTCTGCTGGAGCGTGTTCAAAAACGTGGTTTGTCGCACGAACAGTTAATTGAAGCGGCGTATTTGCAGCGCTTAAGCGATGCTTATGTCAGTTTCTTTTATCAATATAACGAAGCGCCACTTTTAATTGTTAATGCGGCGGATATTGATTTCGCTAACAATGAAGAAGATTATCAGTTGTTATTAGAACGCATATTGGCTAATCGCAGTGGCCGCCATTATTTTAATCCGTCATCCGTGATTATGCAGGAGTTGGAATAACTATGAGTGCTCGCCCAGGTTCATCGAAACAATCAAAAATTACTGTGCGTAGTTTGCATGAGAAGAAACAGGCAGGTGAGAAGATTGTTTGTTTAACAGCTTACGATGCCAGTTTTGCACGTGTTCTCGATCAGGCTGATGTTGATGTGGTGTTGGTTGGTGATTCGCTCGGCATGGTCGTGCAGGGTCATGAAACTACTTTGCCAGTTACTGTTGAAGACATGCTTTATCACAGCCAGATGGTAGCGAAAAGTTTATCGCACTCTTTGATGATTGTCGATATGCCGTTTTTGAGTTACACCTCAGTTGAGGCGGCACTGGAAAATGCAGGCCTGTTTATGAAAGAGGCGGGTGCCCAGATGGTGAAACTGGAAGGCGGTGCTGATCAGGCCGATATTGTTTCAGCACTGGTACAGCATGGTATTCCAGTGTGTGCTCATCTAGGTTTACAGCCACAGAAAGTTCATAAACTGGGTGGCTACCGTGTGCAGGGTCGTGAAGCCAGTGCGGCGGAAGCGATGCTGGAAGAAGCTCAAATTCTGGAACAGGCGGGTGCTGATTTAATTGTGCTCGAATGTGTGCCCAGTGAATTAGCGGAAAAAATTACTAAAGCTTTATCTATTCCAGTGATTGGTATTGGTGCTAGTGCGGCTTGTGACGGCCAAATTCTGGTGCTCTACGATATTCTGGGTTTGAGTATGGGAAGAGTGCCTAAATTTAGCCATAATTTCCTTAGCGAAACTGGCAGTATTCAGGCAGCGGTTAGCGCTTATGTTGCTGCGGTTAAGTCGGGCGAGTTCCCCGGAGCGGATCATGTCTTCAGCTAGTGATGTTGTAAAAACGCCATTGCATGTGCGAACCATTGATGAGGTTCGCCAGCAGATTAGAGAATGGAAGCAGGCGGGTGACCGTATTGCTTTTGTACCCACTATGGGAAATCTGCATGCTGGGCATTTGAGTTTGATAGAGGCGGCCAGCAAGCCAGATACGCGAGTGGTGGTGAGTATTTTTGTTAACCCCATGCAGTTTGGTGAAGATGAAGATTTTGATAAATATCCCCGCACGTTCGACGAAGATGTTGATAAGTTGTCAAAGTATGGCGTCGATATGGTGTTTTCGCCTGTGGTTTCGGAGATTTACCCGGAAAGTATCGAGAATGCCACCTTTGTCGAAGTACCCAAACTTTCTGAGATACTGGAAGGCGAGCATCGTCCCGGTTTTTTCAAAGGCGTCGCCACGGTGGTGAATAAGCTGTTCAATATCGTGCAGCCGGACGTGGCTGTTTTTGGGGAGAAAGATTATCAGCAACTGTTAGTGATCAGGCAGATGGTACGCGACCTATCTATGCCTGTTGAAATTCAATCAGTCTCAATCCAGCGTGAACCGGATGGTTTGGCGATGAGTTCGCGTAATGCTTATCTGGATGAAGAAAATCGAATTCTTGCGACAGCTATTCAGCGTGGTCTGAAGCATCTGGTTGAAGCTATAGTGGCGGGTGAAAATCCTACTTATGAAGTGGGTCATGCCTGCCATGAACTGGATGAGCAAGGTTTCGTGGTGGATTATATTGTTGTGCGTAGACAGCAGGATCTGGCAGTACCTGAACAGGGTGATAAATCACTGATTGTATTAGCAGCAGCACGTTTGGGTTCAGTGCGTTTGATCGATAATATTCCATTCGTATTGGCAGACTAGTCATCCACTTATAGTTGTGGCTGCGATTGGGCTGTTAATAGCCTAAAAAATGGTATAATGCGCTTTTGCACTGTTCAACTCAATTTTATGCAACTGACATTACTCAAAGCTAAACTCCATAAAGCGCATGTGACGCATTCAGAACTGGAATATGAAGGTTCCTGTGCGATTGATAGTGACCTGCTTAAAACGGCGGGTATTCACGAATATGAGCAGATTCATATTTACAATGTGAATAATGGCGAGCGTTTTACGACTTATGCAATACGTGCTGAAGCGAGTACCGGGATTATTTCAGTTAACGGTGCGGCAGCGCATAAGGCCAACCCCGGTGATCGTATTATTATTTGTGCTTATGCGGAGTTAGCTCAGCATGAAGTGGCTAATTTCCATCCAATGTTAGTTTATCTTAATGAAAAAAATGAGGTTACGAGAACTTCGGATCAAATTCCAGTTCAAGTTGCTTAATTAATCTTTCCTGTTGAATCGCCAATACTCGACGATGCTAGTGTCGTTTTTTAGACTGAAGCTTCAGTTTTTTTGAGTAAATCCAGCGCTTTTTTATCAGTGGGATTTGTTAACAGGTGTTTTTCCAATGATGAGATAGCTTGTTCTTTGAGGTCATAGGTTAAATATACTTCAGCTGCAGCGACCAGACCATCATCTTCATATTCATCATCTTTGTGGGCAGGTTCCTCTGCAGGTTTAACTTTAGCCTCAGGTTTGGGCTTGGCGGGTGCTTCTGGTGGATTCAGTGGTGCACTATTTCCTTCTTCTTCTGCAAGTCGGGTTGCACTGGCTTTTCTTTCCCTGGCGTCATTAGCGATTGTTTTGGCAATAACCGCGATGGCTATAAGTACGGATATGCCTAAAATCGCCATTAGTGCTGTTACGACCCAATCTGACTGATCAAAATTCATTTTACTGTTCTCGGCTTTTTATCTGTGGGGTAAATTGCTTTATGTCTTTGATAATAATTTTGCCTATATCTAAGACGAGTCTAGATAATATATATGTAATATCAAGAGCAAACCGATGATGTTCCTGATTGTCTGTCAGATTTACTCATCATCGTTCCAGTGTGTTCCAGATAAAGAATTAACCGGTATTACGCATACCCGCAGCAATAGCGTTAATGCTTCTTAGCAATGGATCTAGCCACATATCGCGTTCTTCCTGACTGAGCGACTCATCACGGCAACGCTTAAGCAGTTTGATCTGGATATGGTTCAAAGGATCAAGGTACGGGTCTCGGCGCATCAGGGATAAAGCCAATGGCTCTATATCGTCCAGCAGATGATCCATTTCTGCAATCTGTAGCGTATATTGCTGTGTGCGCTGGTGTTCGGCTTTGATCAGGCTAAAGACGCGTTGACGCGACTCATCGGATAAGCACAATTCAGAATATTCTTCAGCAGTGACGATGTCGGCCTTGTATAAGGCCATTTCGGTGTTGCTGAGCAGGGCGCGGAAATAAGGCCAGTTGCGGTAAAGCTCACGTAACTGGTTTAGACGGTTCTCATCACCGTTGACCCAGGTTTCCAGGGCTGAACCAATGCCATACCAGGCGGGTAGTGTGTGCCTGGCCTGCGCCCAGGCGAAGACCCAGCCGATGGCCCGAACCGAAGATTTAGAGCGGTCCCCCGCTTTACGATGTGAAGGCCGTGAGCCGATATTCATCAGGGCAATTTCACTGACCGGTGTCGCTTCGTAGAAATAATCGAGGAAACCATCGGTTCTGTCTGTCAGTTCGCGATAGGTGTTTTCACCAATTTCCATGATTTCACGCATGATCTGCATACGCTCAGGCGTGGTGCTGGTTTCGCTAGGCATGACCTTGTAACGACTGGATAACATCAAGCCGGAAATGCCAAGCGTGAGCTCGTAGATCGCTGTTTCGGCGTTGCTGTATTTATTAGACAATACTTCGCCCTGTTCAGTGAATTTGATCTCACCATGAACCGTGCCTTCCGGCTGAGCCAGAATGGATTCAAAAG
>JAGLQT010000043.1 GCA_023136715.1 Gammaproteobacteria bacterium
TACGTGAAGCAGGATTACCAAAAGTGGCATCAGGCCCCATGTATTTGAGCATCTCAGCAACTACGCGCTCATCAATCGGCGTTGTCGCACTGTAATCTAAGTAAATAGGTCTATTTGTTTTATCGTTCACAATTCAACTCTTCTGTTACGTTAATTCTGCTGTTTTACTTCACTTACAAATTCGCTGCCATCATGACCGCTGAACTTTTTATTCCTATAATCTGTTGCATGGCTTCAATAAAACGCTCAACTTCAGCCATAGTATTTGCTCTACCCAGACTGACGCGTATCGCACTGACCGCCAAATCATTCGGCACCGCCATCGCTTTTAACACATGACTCGGCTCAGTCTTGCCACTGGTACATGCCGATCCACTTGATACCGCAAATCCACGTCGATCCAGTTCCATCAACAGCGTTTCACCATCAAAACCCTGCACACCAAATTGCAGCGTGTTAGGTAAGCGTTTAGCTTTATGTGAAAAAACTTTCACCGCGCCAAACTTCATTAATTCTTTTTCCAGCGCATCACGTAAAACGCTAACGTGATCTGCTCGTTCAATCAGTTCCTGTACAGCTAACTCGGCAGCCATACCAAAACCAACGATAGCAGGAACATTTTCTGTACCTGCGCGTAAACCTTTTTCCTGCGAACCACCCTGTAGCAAGGAATGCATAGGTAGCTGCTTATCAACAACCAAAGCCCCCGCACCCATTGGCCCGTAAAACTTATGCGACGACAAAGTCATTGCATGCACGCCGGTTTGCTCAAAACTAAACGCCAGCTTGCCAGCGATCTGTGAGGCATCAGTATGAAACCATGACCCATTTTCTCTGGCCGCTTCTGCCAGCTTTTCGATATCCTGAATGGCACCGGTTTCATTATTCGCGGCCATCACCGAAACCAGCGCCGTATCTTTTTGAATCGTTTGCTTCAACGACTCCTGAGTAACCAGGCCTTGCTCATTGACTACAACCTGATCAACAACACAGCCAAAACCAGCCACTGTAGCAGCAGGTTCCAGCAACGACATGTGCTCAATTTCGCTAACAGCAATTCGCTGCACACTCTCATCGATACACAATCCTTTGAGCATCAAATTATTTGCTTCTGTTCCACCACTGGTAAAAATCACCTGCGATGTTTGTGCTCCGATCAACGCAGCCACCTGTTCGCGCGCTTGTTCGATCGCCTGTCGCTGCAATCGCCCAAAACGGTGCAAGCTTGATGGGTTACCACAGACTGCACCCATGTAAGGCTGCATTGCCTCTAATACTTTTTCATGCAATGGCGTGGTTGCATTATGGTCAAAATACACAGCCATGTTCTGTACTCTTTTAAACTCTAAGCCGCAGCATCGGCATCAGAGCAGTTTAAATCCTGCCTGACCGAAACTTCTTTCACATGCTTATTACGCATAAGTTCGGCTAAAGTAATACCATCAAGAAAACCTTTAATCTCATTACTTAAATCCTGCCAGAGATCATGCGTTAAACAACGATGCTCATTCTGACAGCCATCGCCCGAATCACAGGCTGACATCTTCACACTTTCATCCACAGCCATGATGATTGCCGAGATACTCAGCTCTTCTGCACTGGTTTTCAATGAATAACCGCCACCAGGTCCACGGGTACTAACAACGATGTCGTTGCGGCGTAATTTGGAAAATAACTGCTCTAAATAAGATAACGAAATACCCTGACGCTCTGAAATTGCAGCAAGCGATACAGGACCTTCCTCTTGATGAAAAGCCAAATCTAATATTGCAGTGACCGCATAGCGGCCTTTTGTTGTGAGGCGCATTACCTATTACCCGTTTCTATTCTTGAATTGCAGGTAATTTTACTTAATCCCGAGTAAATCAGTCAAGTATTATTTCCGACTATTTTAGTCAACTATTAACCAGGGCCTCTGTGGCGGGTTATTCTCCTTCTATTTTTTGCGCTTCATCATCCTCATTAGATGATGAGATGTTACAAGAACCCAGGTCTGGCAGGTTAGTAACATCAATTTCCGTACCCAACTGCTTCAATGCTCCGCACATAGTTTCCATCTTTTCATCCATGGCATGAATGTGGTCCAGCATACGATTGATCGCTGTAGCCACAGGATCAGGTGCTTCCTTGGTCGCACCATAGGCATCAAAGCCCATTTTTTCGGCGATAGCATCACGTTTTTCCTGATTTTCAGTATCCGTAAGCAGGTCTTTGCGAACCAGCCTCCCCGGCACACCAACAACAGTTCCGTTTTCGGGCACATCGTGGGTAATCACCGCATTTGAGCCAATACGTACACCTGAACTGATCATAATCGGTCCCAGCACCTTGGCACCGGCACCCACCACCACATTATCCATCAGCGTTGGGTGGCGCTTACCCTTATCCCAGCTGGTACCACCCAAAGTCACACCATGATAGAGCGTGCAGTCGTCACCAATCTCGGCGGTTTCACCAATCACCACGCCCATGCCGTGATCGATAAAAAAGCGACGGCCGATGGTAGCACCGGGGTGAATTTCGATGCCCGTAAACCAACGTGCTATATGCGCAAAAAAACGCGCCAACCACTTCAAGCCAATATTCCATAGTCTGTGGTTAAACCGATGCATAATGAGTGCGTGCAAACCAGGATAAGCCGTCAACACTTCAAGTGTATGACGTGCCGCCGGATCACGATCAAAAACGCAGCGAATGTCTTCTCGTAAACTGATGACTAACTCCTAAATACCGTATATATCTGAAAATATAGATCAAAAAAGCCAAATTAGCCGAGTATTATGACACGGACAATGCAATGTTATAGCCTGAAAATTTACGGATATTCAGGACACCCGTATCCAATATCAAATATTGCCCCTTAATACCAAGCAAAACGCCTTCTATTTTTTCCTGCTTATCAAAATTGAATGACTTGATTTTTTCGGGATAATTTTCAACTGGGTATTGAATTTCAACTTGCTCAGCATCGGGTAAAAACTCAATGGCATCATTACCAAACCGCTGCTTTAATTCTTCGATTACTGCCGATGATTCTGCAACAAGTCGATCACGTACTTCAGCCAGATCTATTGGCTCAGGATCCCCCTTGAGCATCTTGCGCCAGTCGGTTCGATCAGAAACATGATTCTTCAACTCGACTTCGAGCAAACCGGATTGCAACCGTGTTGCCACATTAAAGATAGGCAGCGCCTGCCCCGCACCCTGGTCAATCCAGCGCGTAGGGATTTGCGTGCCTCGGGTGATGCCTACTTTCACACCGGATGAATTAGCCAGATAAACATAATGCGCCTGCATACAATGTTGCTCGCCCCATTCCGGTTCGCGACAGGTGCCTGCATCATAATGACAGGTTTCCGGTTTCATAATACACATATCGCAAGACGCCAAATCTCTGAAACAGGGATAACAATGTCCTTGCCCATAACTCTTATTTGTTTTACGACCACAGGCAATACAATTAATCTCACCTGAGTACTGCAGTGAAATATTCTTACCAATCAAATCATTCATATTGACCAGTTCATCACCGATGATTAACTGGTAGCTAACCGGCGATGATAATTCAACCTTCATTTTTCTTATATTACCTTTCACACAAACACCTTTTTATTTTTTTAAAACTAGAGCACCACGACTCATTTTATAAATCTTGTTATGCGACACATCGCACGTTTCAACTCTTCTATCGAACGCGTGTAAGAAAAACGCACATGTGTACTCGCCTCAAATTCACCAAAGTCAATACCGGGCGTGACGGCCACACCTTCTTTTTCGAGCAAGTCTTTTGTCCATTGAAACGAATCATCCGTAATACCACTGCAATCTGCATAAACATAAAACGCACCTTGAGGCTGCGCGCTAACTTTAAAACCGATTTCATTTAACACAGGCAACAAATAATCACGTCGTTCTTTAAATATAGCGACTCGTCGTTGCAGAATTTCGTCTGTTGCAGACTCAAAAGCCGCCAGTGCAGCATGTTGAGAAATAGTCGGCGGCGCCAGAAAAATATTTTGCGCGACTCGATCTACTGCATCAATATAATTCTCTGGCACCACCATCCAGCCCAATCGCCAGCCAGTCATACCAAAGTATTTTGAGAAACTATTCACCACGAACACATCATCAGATAAAGATAGAGCTGTGTATTCCTCAACATCGTAAACCAGGCCCTGATAAATCTCATCGACAATCAGAGCTCCACCAGCATCAGCTACAGCTTTCACCAAAGCCTTCATCACATCGCGTTCGATCAGTGTTCCGGTAGGATTAGAAGGACTCGCTACAATGGCTGCACGCGTTTTTTCTGACCAGTGCTGTTTAATATGTTCAGCACTGAATTGGTACTGAGTATCAGCGGTCACCGCCACATCAATACTATCAATACCTAAAACCTTGGCTATATTTCGATTACAGGGATAACCGGGATCCGTCAACAGGATATTATCGCCCACATCCGTCAGCACCGATAAAGCCAGTTGCAATGCTCCCGATGCCCCAGGCGTGACCACAATACGTCGTGGATCAATCACCAAACCAAACTTGCGCTGATAATGACCAGCAATCGCCTGTCGCAATTCAGGCAAGCCGGTGGCGGCAGTGTAATGTGTTTTTAATTGACGTAATGCCTGAATGCCCGCATCGACAATCGGTCGTGCTGTGGCGAAATCTGGCTCACCAACTTCGAGATGAACAATGGAACGCCCCTCAGATTCCAGTTGCTTGGCTCTTGCCAGTAAATCCATCACATGAAAAGGCGGAATTGTCTGTGCTCGACTCACGTATTACTCCACACGACACTGTTAGTTGAATAAAACCTGGATCGCATACTACATTAGATTGAATATTCCGTCTTGAAACAAATTAAACTTGACCTAACAGCAATATTTGCTAATTTGACGTTAATATCTTCACAATCCAAATTTACCGACAAAAAATGCGCAACCGATTCTACGTTCTATCTTTAATTATATTCCTGGTACTGCCTTCTCTAGCTCAGGCACTTCCCGAGAAGGCACTGGTACCCGGCGGCATCGCCCTGCTTGCCATGCCCGACTATAAAACAGGCACCGTGGTGACCTTTGATAATGAACAGGTTGCCGTCTTCCCCTACAAAAATACCTGGATCGCCATGGCTGGTATTCCACTGGATGCTAAAATCGGTGATCACCAGTTCTCCATCAAACACCATACCGGCATCACCCTCAATACCCGCGTTACCGTTATAGACAAAAAATACGAGGAACAGCACCTCACTATTAAGAACAAGCGCAAGGTGAATCCAAATAAAGAGGATATGGAGAGAATCAGCAAAGAAAG
>JAGLQT010000044.1 GCA_023136715.1 Gammaproteobacteria bacterium
TTTTCTGCCAAGTTTCCGAATATTGTTATTCAGAACAATTAAACAATTAATAGAAAAGACTTTATCTCTGATAAAAAGGCAGCCTTTGGGCTGCTTTTTTATTGCATGTCTCATTGTCTGTCATTCCCGCGTAGGTGGGAATGACAGTGTGGAGATACGTGTGGTGGTAGATATATAGGTTATCCAGCTAGATACAACCAACCCAAGTGCCAGCCCAGAAATAACCTGATAGAATCCTCTATCATTCAGAACAACCAAAATTAAAGATAACAACATGAGCATAAAATCGGATAAGTGGATACGTCGCATGGCGGCTGAGGGTATGATCGAGCCATTTGAAGCAGGGCCAAATAAGAACCGATGACGCGGGTGACCGTATTATTTCCTATGGAACCTCCAGCTACGGTTACGATGTGCGTTGTGCTGATGAATTTAAGATCTTCACCAACATTAATTCAGCAATTGTAGATCCCAAGGATTTCTCTGAACATAGCTTTGTTGATTTCAAAGGTGATGTTTGTATTATCCCGCCTAACTCTTTTGCATTAGCTCGTACTGTTGAGAACTTTAAAATTCCACGCAGTGTGTTAACGGTATGTCTGGGTAAATCCACTTATGCTCGCTGTGGCATTATTGTGAATGTGACACCGTTGGAGCCTGAATGGGAAGGTCATGTGACGCTGGAGTTCTCTAATACTTCACCACTACCCGCAAAAATCTACGCTAACGAAGGTGTGGCGCAGATGTTGTTCTTTGAGTCGGATGAAGTTTGCGAAACCTCTTATGCAGATCGTGGTGGTAAGTACCAGGGGCAGCAGGGTGTTACTTTACCCAAGACCTAAGCGGTTTATCTGAACGTTTCAATTTTCCAATCGCGTTCCTGTGCGATGCTTTTTAACTGATCGTCGGGATCAACCGCGATCGGATATGTCACCTGCTCCAGCAGCGGCAGGTCGTTGTGCGAGTCGCTGTAGAAATAACTGCCATCCAGATTTTTACCTGTTTGTTCCAGCCACTCGTTCAGTTTGGTGATTTTGCCGTGCTGAAAACACGGCGTACCGCTGACCTTTCCTGTGTATTGACCATTGACGATCTCTGGTTCAGTGGCAATCAGGTGATCAACGCCAAAGGCTTCGGCAATCGGTCCGGTGACAAAACTGTTGGTGGCGGTGATGATGACGATGTAGTCGCCCTGTTCTCTATGCTGGTTGATTCGAGCTTGCCCGGTTTCTGTCATGATCTCACGGATGGACGAGGCCATGAATTCAGCGTGAAAACTTTGTAGGCGGCTGTAATCATTTTCAGCCAGTGGTGTGAGTGCAAAGTTGAGGAATTCGTGAATATCCAGCGTGCCCTGTTTGTACTGTTCGTAAAAACGCAGGTTGGCCTGTTCGTATAAGTCCTTATCGACCAGGCCTTTGTCGCTGAGAAAGCAGCCCCAGAGGTAGTCGCTGTCGCCAGTCAGTAGTGTGTTGTCCAGGTCGAAAAGAGCCAGTGCCATGGGTGGATTCCAAAACAAGTTTTAATGAAGTGGGATGGTAAAGGCTTGCGTGGCTTCTGACCAGTGAATTGGGACAGAAAATAGCAGCGTAAATCAAAAAAACGAATTTTATGGGGAACCAAGAGCTGTTCCATTGTTCGTACTTCCTGTTGTCTGCTACTATTCTTTCTAATTGATAAATTCTTTATGGGTGTTGCTCTCTAGCGGGCCCATAAAACAGGCGGTATGTTTAAGTGATTGATTCAAAAGGTTATCGAGCAAATGTCGGGATTGTGTTGTGCAATCCCGAAGGGAAGGTATTCTGGGCACGTCGCTGTGGTCAGGAAGCATGGCAGTTTCCGCAGGGTGGTATTGATGCAAATGAATCGCCGGTGGACGCGATGTATCGTGAGTTGCAGGAAGAAACCGGTTTACTGCCTAGACATGTAGAAATTGCGGGTCGAACCAGTGACTGGTTGCGTTACCACATCCCTGATCATTTATTGCGAAAGCATTCAAAACCGCTGTGCATTGGCCAGAAACAGATCTGGTTCAACTTGAAGCTCATTGGTAGTGAAAGTGATTTTAATTTGAGCGACTGCGACAAGCCGGAATTTGATCGTTGGCGTTGGGTGGATTACTGGTCGCCGGTGGATGAAATTATCTCTTTCAAACGTGAGGTTTATGAACAGGCGTTGAAAGAGCTCGAAAAATATCTCTAAGTTAAAAAATGGGTTGTAGTTCGACCAGCAGGATAATGGCAATTAGACCGAACACGGGTAGTTCATTAAAAACTCGATACCATTTATGTGAGTGAGTATTCTGGTCATTTTTGAAATCGATCATCAGCTTGCCGCACCATACGTGATAGATAAGCAGAAGAGCCACGAGCCCCAGTTTGGTCTGAAACCAGCTGTTGGAATAAATCCCGGGAAAATAAGTGGCTAGCCAGAAGCCAAGGGCAATAGTGATGATAGCGCCAGGTGTGGCGATACCCCAAAATAATTTACGCTCCATGATTTTAAAGCGCTCCATGCTGATAGAATCCTCAGCGCTAGCATGGTAGACGTAAAGTCGCGGCAAATAGAATAAAGCGGCGAACCATGTCACCATAAAAATAATATGAAAAGCTTTAACCCATAACATTTTGATTAACCGCTACACTTTGTCCAAAGCTCCATAATACAGAAAAGTTGATAAAGAGTAGAGTCGAAAAGAATAAACGTGAATTAATGATGAATAGAGAGGAACAGGCGTGATTTCCGTAGGTATTGTAGGTGGAACCGGTTACACCGGCGTTGAGTTACTGCGTTTGCTGGTATCTCATCCCGAAGTGGATTTGAAAATGGTGACTTCGCGTTCAGAAGCAGGCAAGCCTGTGGCTGATATGTACCCGAATTTGCGTGGTTTTACCGATGTCTGTTTTTCTGAGCCTGATGCTAAAACACTGGGCAGTTGTGATCTGGTATTTTTTGCTACGCCCAATGGTACGGCGATGAAGCTGGTGCCTGAATTGCTTGATCAAGGCACCCGGGTGATTGATCTGGCAGCCGATTTTAGGTTACAGGATACGGATGAGTGGCAGCAGTGGTACGGCATGCCGCACACTTGTGAAGATGTTCTGGCTAAAGCTGTATATGGTTTGCCAGAAATTAATCGTGATGCTGTTCGCAATGCCAAAGTAGTAGCGAACCCGGGTTGTTATCCGACAGCTGTGGGTCTTGGCTTTTTGCCACTGATTGAAAATGGTTTAGTTGATGACCAGCATTTGATCGCCGATGCCAAATCGGGCGTTAGTGGTGCTGGCCGTGGTGCCAATGTGGCTTCTTTATTATGTGAAGCATCAGAAAGTTTCAAACCTTATGCGGTTGATGGTCATCGTCATCTACCCGAAATTCGTCAGACGCTGGGTGGTATTGCCGGTCATTCGGTAGGCTTAACCTTTGTGCCGCATCTGGTGCCGATGATCCGTGGTATCGAAGCGACCCTGTATGCGGTGTTGAAAAAAACGGATGTTGATTTACATACTGTTTACACCGAACGCTATAAAGATGAGCCTTTTGTCGATGTATTACCCAAAGGTGCCATGCCTGAAACACGTTCGGTAAAAGGTGCAAATGTATGCAGGATTTCAGTATTCCAGCCGCAAGCAGGGGATACGGTGGTGGTTTCATCGGTGATTGATAATCTGGTTAAAGGTGCCGCAGGCCAGGCCATACAAAATATGAATATTATGTTTGAACTAGAGGAGACCGCAGGTCTTGATCGTCCTGCATTAATGCCCTGATGAATTACAAACCATTAGAAACAAGAATTTTAATTACTATTCAACGCCCTGGTATGTGGGTATTGGGCTTTTTACTTATGTTGTGCGCTGTTGCTTTAATCTGTTGGCTGGCTTTTGCCTATGG